>NZ_JBNHER010000106.1:0-6347 GCF_050015975.1 Dapis purpurea BLCC-M126
GGGTGTTGCAGAGAATAGAGGAGTCAAACAGACCCTTAGGAGGAGTGATTCATTCTGTGATGGTGCTATCAAATGGAGTGCTACGAAATCAGACTTGGTCTAGTTTTGAACAGGTGATGGAACCGAAAGTGCAGGGTGCTTGGCATTTGCATCAATTGACTCAAAGTCAACCATTAGACTTCTTTGTGCTGTTTTCTTCGGCAACATCTCTGTTGGGTTCACTTGGTCAGGGCATGGCAAATTATTCTGCAGCTAATGCTTTTCTTGATGGTTTGGCTCATTATCGTCGAAGTATGGGATTACCGGGATTGAGTATTCATTGGGGAGCAGTTTCTCAAGTGGGACGAGCGCTCGGGCGAGATACAGAGACAGCCGCTATGCTCAGTAAGAATGGGATGGGTTTAATATCTCCGGCTCAGGTATTGGAGTCTTTAGAACTATTGATGAGTAGTTCGGATGTGGAAGTAGGGGTGATGCCTATTGAGTGGTCAGGGTGGCAGGAGAGAGTGGCACAGTGGCCGTTTTTAGTGGATTGGCAGGAAACTATATTGGAGGTAGCCCAACCATCGAAGTCAGATTTTCTGTTAAAGTTGGAGGCTACGCCACCTAATGAGCTTCGCTTGTTTTTGGTGGCTCATGTGCGTCGTCAGGTGGCTAATGTTTTGGGGATTAGTCATCCTGAATCAATTGAAATGGATACAGGGTTTTTTGATTTGGGTATAGACTCTTTGACTTCTGTGAAGTTGAGGAATAAGTTGCAAGGTAGTTTAAAGTGTTCAGTACCTTCTACTGTAACTTTGGACTACCCTACCATTAAGGCATTGGTAGAATATTTATATGAACAGCTATTGTTAGAACAAGTTAGTTACTCAAATACTGTACCAACTGAAGAAATCAATGAAGATAGGGAGGAGATTACTCTATGAAACTGACCGAAATTCTATCTCAAATCTCTAGCCAAAACATTAAATTATGGACTGAAGGTGATGAGTTAAAAATTAGTGCTCCCAAGGGAAAGTTAACCAAAGAAATTCGCGATTTATTATCCCAAAATAAACTTGAATTAGTCGGTTTACTTCGGCAAAAGAGTAGTAATATCACTGTCAAATCTAGTTGGCCGACCCTGATTACGGCTCCAGAGGAAAGGTATCAACCATTTCCATTGAATGCAATCCAACAAGCTTATTGGATAGGTCGCAATGGATTCTTTGATTTAGGCAATATTGCGACCCATGTATACATAGAATTAGATTGTGAAAACTTAAATTTGGAACGCCTCAACCAAGCCTGGAGGCAATTAATTGAGCACCATGAAATTCTGCGGATGGTAGTTTTAGCGGACGGCAACCAGCAAATACTCGAGCAAGTGCCTCCCTATGAAATTGAAGTTTTGGATTTGTCCAGAGAGTCTCCTCAAACAATTGCTTCAGAGCTAGAGAATATTCGCAATCAGATGTCCCATCAGGTGTTACCAACAAACCAGTGGCCTTTGTTTGATTTACGGGCTGCCCGTTTGAATGAACAATGGTGCCGTTTGTATATCGACATCGATATGTTGATGTTGGATGGCTTGAGTTTCTATATGTTATTTGAGCAGTGGGGCCAACTGTACAAGGAGCCAGAGAGTGAACTACCAGCAACGGAAATCTCGTTCCGAGACTATGTGCTAGCAGAATTGGCACTCAAAGATAGTCCTCAGTATATCCGTTCTCAGCAATATTGGTTCAACCGCCTCGATGAGCTACCTCCGGCACCAGAAATGCCCCAAGCGAAAATAACATCTGCAATCACCAACCCTCGCTTCAAGACTCACACAGCTGGACTATCTACGACAAATTGGCAACAGTTAAAACACAAGGCCCGGAAAGCAGATTTAAGCCCATCAGGGGTATTGTTAAGTGCTTTTGCCTATATATTAAATTACTGGAGTAAAAGTCCAAAGTTTACTATCAACCTGACTATATTTAACCGTCTGCCCTTACACCCTCAGGTCAATGAGCTTTTGGGTGATTTCACCTCAAATATTTTGCTGGCGGTGGATCACTCACAAGCAGTTCCATTTATTAGTCGTGCTCAAAAGTTGCAAAAACTGCTCTGGGTAGATTTAGAACATCGGTATATCAATGGAGTAGAAGTGCAGCGAGAGTTACATCGCCGAGGACGTAGTCAACCAATGGGGGTGGTGTTTAGTAGCATGTTAGGCTTCGAGTATGTAGTGGATGAAAGGTTGGGAAGAAGACTGGGTTTGGACGAATTCGGAGAGGAAGTGTATAAACTAGGTACAACACCTCAAGTGTGGCTGGATAATGTAGTCACTGAGAAAAACGGAGCATTGATCTTTAATTGGTATGCCGTTGAAGCGCTATTCCCGGAAGGTTTAATAGAAAAAATGTTTGAGGCTTATTGTGATTTGCTTCAGCAGCTAGCTACCTCGGACGAACCTTGGATGGAAACTTACTTCCAATTATTACCAACTGCCCAGCTAGCACTACAAGCACAAGTAAATCAGACCACTCAATCTTTGCCTGAAGGGCTCTTGCATGGCTTGTTTGTTGAGAAAGTAAAAGTTCAAGGTCAAGAGATAGCTGTGATTAGTCCCCAGAAAAGCCTAACTTATGAAGAACTGTATCAACGGTCTCATCAATTAGGAGATGGATTACGTAAATTAGAAGTCAAACCGAATGAGCTAGTAGCCGTAGTCATGGAAAAAGGTTGGGAACAGGTAGTAGGGGTATTGGGTATCTTGATGTCTGGTGGAGCTTACCTACCGATAGACCCTGCACTACCTCAGGAACGCCAGTGGTATCTACTTGAGCAAGCAGAAGTCAAACAAGTATTGACTCAAACTCACCTTAAACAGTCCCTGAGTTGGCCTGAGGGAATTAACTGCTGGTCTGTAGATAGTGAAGAGCTAGCAGTAGAAAATCCGACTCCCTTAGAACCAGTACAAACTCCAGAAGATTTAGCCTATGTGATTTACACTTCCGGTTCTACAGGTTTACCCAAGGGTGTAATGATCGATCATCGGGGAGCTGTAAATACAATCCTAGACATTAATCAACGGTTTGAAGTCAGAGCGTCAGACAGGGTATTGGCCTTAGCAAATTTGAACTTTGACCTATCAGTATACGACATCTTCGGCGTTCTAGGAGCAGGAGGAACTATAGTGATGCCACCGCCAGAAGCAGCCAAAGACCCTGCTTGCTGGATAGAATTAATTGAAACCCATCAAGTGACTTTATGGAACTCAGTTCCTCCTTTGATGCAGATGTTGGTAGAACATTTATTCGGAACTTCAAGAGTGCCAGTAGAGGGTTTGCGAGTGGTTATGCTGAGTGGGGATTGGTTACCAGTAGACTTACCAGAAAAAATCCAGTCTCTGTGGCCTAATGTCCAAGTTATGAGTTTAGGTGGAGCAACAGAAGCATCAATCTGGTCAATTGGTTATAAGATTGAAAAGGTTGATCCTAATTGGAAGAGTATTCCCTACGGTAAACCCCTGTTGAATCAACGTTTCTATGTACTCAATGAATTGATGGAAGCTAGACCAGTTTGGGTACCTGGACAACTTTATATTGGAGGTGTAGGATTAGCTAAGGGATATTGGAAAAATGAGGAAAAAACCAAAGCTAGCTTTATTACCCACCCAGTTACTCAAGAGAGATTATACAAAACAGGAGATTTAGGAAGATATTTACCTGATGGTAATATTGAGTTTTTAGGTAGAGAGGACTTCCAAGTAAAAATCAATGGTTATCGTGTTGAACTGGGAGAAATTGAAGCAGCATTAAAACAATTTCCGGGAATGAAGGAAGCAATTGTTACTACTATAGTAGATTCAGAACAAAACAAACGTTTAATTGCTTATGCTGTGCTAAAACAACAGCCTATTACTACTGAAAATCAGATAGAAGAACAAGATAAAATTAGCCAACTTGATCAGGAATTAAATTCTTGTTCTCAACACTTGCGTAAGTACCTAAGGCAAAAACTACCAGAGTATATGATTCCTTCTAAGTATGTTATTTTGGAAGCTTTCCCACTAACTGCTAATGGCAAAATAGACCGTAAACGATTGCCAGAACCTCAAGTAGAAACTATGACCACAACTGAATACATACTACCTCAAACAAAAATAGAGCAACAAATTGCTGCTGTTTGGCGAGAGGTTCTTCAGATGGAAAAAGTCGGAATTCACGACAATTTCTTTGAGATAGGGGGCAATTCTGTACATGCTATCCGAGTGCATAGCAAATTGCAAGAACTATTGGGCATAGAACTGAAAGTAGTTGACCTATTTGCTAACCCTAATGTACATTCCTTAAGTCAATATCTGGATCAGATTGATAGGTCATCAGGAACTATCAAAAATCGTCGAGATGAGCGAGCTAAAAAAGGTATTGCTAGGAAAAAAAGGGGCAATTTTAGAAAAAGTCTACGCCACAAGAAATAATTTTTTTGCGCAGGATTATATACTACAATAAACACTGGGGATAGAACCGAAGAGAGTAGACCTATTTACCGACCCTAACCCTTATTCCTTTTAGTAAATCATCAGAAACTGGAAAAAATCCTGGGTATGAGCGATCCAAACTAAGGTATTACTAGAAAATTAAAGTGGCAATTTTAGACAAAGTTATTGTTATTAAGGAGACTGATAATGATGAATCACTTAGAAGAAAACATGAACGATAATCATGATATAGCAATAATTGGAATGTCTGGACGTTGTCCAGGAGCAAAAGATATTGAACAGTTTTGGCAAAATATTCGAGATGGAGTTGAGTCAATATCCTTATCCTTTTTTTCAGAACAAGAATTGCTCAACTCTGGGGTGAAAAAAGAGCTAATCAATAATCCTAACTACGTCAGGGTTGGCAGCATTCTTCCTAACATAGATATGTTTGATGCTGGTTTCTTTAACTGTAGTACTAAAGAGGCTGAAGAACTAGATCCGCAACAAAGGCTATTTCTTGAATGTGCTTGGGAAGTAGTAGAGAAGGCTGGTTATAATCCATATACCTATGAAGGTGCTATCGGGGTTTATGCTAGCATGATCCAGAGTAGTTATTTATTGCAAGGTCGTCGTCAAGAGAGCTTGAACCCTAGCTTATTATTACAACAATATCTATCAAATAACCTAGATTACTTTGCAACGCGCGTTGCTTACAAGCTGAATCTAAAAGGACCAGCGATTGGGGTACAAACGGCTTGTTCGAGTTCATTAGTAGCAGTTCATTTGGCCTGCCAAAGTATACTCAATGGGGAATGCGATATGGCTCTTGTTGGTGGTGTATGCATCCGTATTCCTCAAACAGTAGGATATCTGTATCAGGACGGGATGATTACTTCCCCTGATGGTCACTGCCGAGCCTTTGACGCTCAAGCTAGGGGCACAAGATTTAATCCTGGTCTAGGTATTGTACTACTCAAGGGACTCGAAGATGCAATTGCAGATAGGGATTATATATATGCAGTAATCAAGGGTTCAGCCATTAATAACGATGGCTCTTTAAAAGTTGGCTACGCTGCACCTAGTGTGGTAGGTCAAGCAGCTGTTATTTCAGAAGCTCAGGCTGTGGCTGGGGTAAACGCAGATACGATAACATATATAGAAGCTCATGGCACGGGGACAGAAATAGGAGATCCGATTGAAATTGAAGCTTTGACCAAAGCTTTTCAGCAAAGTACCCAAAAACAAGGCTTTTGTGCTATGGGTTCAGTGAAAACCAATGTTGGGCATTTAGAGGCAGCAGCAGGAGTAATGGGACTGATTAAAGCAACATTGGCTCTCAATCACAAATTAATTCCTCCTAGCCTGCACTTTGAAAAACCCAATCCCCAAATTGATTTTGCCAACAGTCCCTTTTACATCAATACCACTTTGTCAGAATGGAAAAGCAATGGCACGCCTCGCCGAGCTGGAGTTAGTTCCTTTGGGGTCGGTGGAACTAACGCCCATGTCATTCTAGAAGAAGCACCGAAACTAGTTAAAAACGAAGATGCCTATCGGCGCCCCTTACATTTATTAACCCTCTCGGCTAAAACTCAAAAAGCGCTCGACGAGTTAGTCAGTCGTTATCAAAATTACCTAGAAACTAATCAAGAATCACAACTAGCAGATATTTGTTATACAGCCAATACTGGACGAGTACACCACAACCATCGTCTTGCTCTTATCGCTACTGACCAACAACAATTAGCAACACAACTCAGTAACCTTGGTGCTGGGGAGGAAGTTGCAGGAGTATTTCAAAAAGAATTTTCTACTGACAGTAGTGTTCCTCATGTCGCATTCCTATTCACAGGCCAAGGTTCTCAGTATGTGAATATGGGAAGGCAACTGT
>NZ_JBNHER010000107.1:0-5140 GCF_050015975.1 Dapis purpurea BLCC-M126
CAGTTGTGGGAGTTTCTGGAGTTAGTTGTGTTGTTTCTTCTGGGGTCTCTACTAACCCTGCTATTCCTGCTCCTGCTATTCCGGCAACACCCATACCAATAGCACCAAGGTCTGTTTCATTGCTATCTTCTGGGACTGCGTCAGTTGTGGGAGTTTCTGGAGTTAGTTGTGTTGTTTCTTCTGGGGTCTCTACTAAACCTGCTATTCCCGCCACTCCTGCTATTCCTGCTACTCCTATACCAATACTACCAAGGTCTGTTTGATTAGTATCTTCTGGGGTTCCTTCAGTTGTGAGAGTTTCTGTCTTTGTTTCTGGAGTTACTGTATCAGTTAACTGAACAGTAGTATCTACTGCTTCTTCTGCCCCTAATATCCGCACTGGCTGAGAACGAGCTAACTTTAGCCACTCACCATCATCCGTGACATAACCTATTTCCGCCAGATATTCTCGTTGACTCTCTAGAGATTCTAGTTCCTTGTGTGTGGTTGATTCGGAGATATCATGCTGTTGCACACTCTGAGGTATTTGTGAATCTGCCCCAATATCTGTAACATCATAAACTCGTAGTTGATATTGTTGACCACCATGTGACTTGGCTGCATCTTTGTCTGATTGTGGTACTGACCAAGTTGCTAATGCTGTTTGACTATGGTTGGGGGTCAAAGTTATTTGACTATTTTTTTCTTGGTTTGCCCAGGCTGCTACTAACCCTGCTATTCCTGCTACTCCTGCTATTCCTGCTATGGGAGCTACTCCCATGCCAGAAGTACCAATGGCTGCCTCATTTTCACCTTCTGGAGTTTTGGTTGCTGGTGCATCAGTTGCCTCAGCAAATCCAGTACCAGTAACAGAAGTTCCCCCTACAGTGGGAGAGTCTGAATCTGTAGTTGTTCCAGGAGCCATAGGAGTTCCTCCTGTTCCTGCTGACTCATCTCCACGCCCTTTTAGCAGTCCCCATAATAATGCTCCTAGTAAAGGAATTCCTAATAACAGTAAGATCCACCAAGGGAATCCTTTTTTTTCTGTTTCTTGATTGGTATCAGCAGTAGGTCCTTGCACTAGTGTTGTCTCAGTTTGATTATCTGGACTGGATGGAGTTGCTAGACCTCCGGCAGTTGAAGCATCATTTTTTTCCTGTTGGCTTAATCCTGTCTCAGTTTGATTATCTGGACTGGATGGAGTTGCTAGACCTCCGGCAGTTGAAGCATCATTTTTTTCCTGTTGGCTTAATCCTGTCTCAGTTTGATTATCTGGACTGGATGGAGTTGTTAGACCTCCTGCAGTTGAAGCATCATTTTTTTCCTGCTGGTTTAATCCTGTCTCAGTTGTATTATCTGGACTGGAAGTACTTGTTAGACCTGTCGCAGTTGAGGCATCAGTTTTTTCCTGTTGGTTTAATTCGGCCTCAGTTGTATTATCTGGACTGGAAGCAGTTGTTAGACCTGTCGCAGTTGAGGTATCATTTTTTTCCTGTTGATCTGCTGCTGCTACAACTGCTTGACCACCTTCAGAAGTAACTAAGCCAAGAAATGCTATCACTTCTGGAGGAGCAGTATCTTGTTTATAAATGTAGCTACGGGGTTGAGAGTATGGGTAACGGGGGTCATTTGGCAGAGTTTTGTGCATTTGAACAACCCGAACATTTTCCTTGTTCAGCACTTGGTCAGCGATCGCATAGCTAATTCCATCTTTACCTAGTTCTTTGACGACTGCTGCTGTATTATCCTCAGATAACTTGGTCGTGTTACCTCCGGTCTGAAATAGACTTTTTCTAAACACGTCGTAGCTTTCTAGAGCTTGTCTCGTATCACTAGACTCTGGGCGATCAATGAAGCGAATTGCTAATTCTGGGCCTCCTACTTCTGACCAGTTTGTAATTTCTCCCCTAAATATTTTAGCAAATTGCTCGAATGATAAATTTTCTGGAAATGGATTGTCAGAACCTACTATAATCGCAATTTTACCTCGGTTAATGGGGACTTCAACTAATCCTTGGTTTTTTTCCTGAACAGTTAATTGACGTCCCACAGCTACTAAATCTGTTTCTCCTTTTAGGAGGGCTTCTAATACTTCACTTGTATCACTTGTTAGCAATTTCACTTGAGCATCTGGATATTTTTCTTCATAACGTTGTTTTAGTGCTTGATTAATAACTGCCATACTACTAGAGCCAGACAATCTTATTTTTGTACCACTTGGCAGGGATTCAGGTAGTGAATAGGTATTATCTGAGTTGACGGATTGAGCTAGGATAGTATTGCTTAAAAAAGATAAATTAGCAGCTGCTAAGGACTTGGGAGTAGCAGTTAATGTTAGTAATACTACTGATATTTGAAATAACTTTTTACTATATGAAGACATTTTTATCTGGCTTGTAGGTTGACAAGATATGGTTAAACTAACCTTTAGTAATTAGCCTTCAGCTTGAATTTAACTTCCCTATCAGCTCTTAGTTTTTTACTAATTAATTGACAGTTAATTTTTTTCCAATTGAAGGCTAAATTCCTTATGAATAATTTTTGTAATTGCAAGCTCAGTTAGCTTTTTACTGAGATATTTTTCAATGTAATTATAGATATATTTGAGGAAATATAATCTTGATTAGTTATGAGTAAAATGGAAATAAGGTAATAGTTTTTTTTGAATTTAATGATATTTGGTTCAAAAAAATAATTCACATTTTAACTATAGAAATTGTCAATTCTCCTTGGTTATCGTCAATATGACTATCAAAGAAAAATGCACAAATATTTGTTGTTTGTAGGACTTCTAGGGTTAATGTATCGTCATCACCATTTAAAGTTGACCAAGTAGCCTCTACTTCTAAATTAGTTTTTTTATTGATAAACTTGCCACCATAAATCCATAACATAACAATGGGTTCACCAATGTTATTGCTGTCACTTTTGTATCCAAACAAACCACTACGAATTCTAATTACATAGATTCCTGGTTCTAATGTTGTTGAAACTGCTGTTTCTTCCTGAATTTTCCGCATAGCTTCAGCATCAAGGAGATAGCAGTTTTTTTTGCTGTCAATCTTCAGATCCGTAACTGTACAACCTTCCATATTTTTTTCTATTTCCTACTAAAATTTTCTACTCTTCTCAACTAAGGCCATTCTTCGTATTTATTTGAAAATCTCATACAACTGTCCAACAATTAATAATCAGTCAGAGGAATATCTTAGTTTAAGAATTGCTATGTAGTTAGTTTACACCTGTTTAGTCCATCCCCTAACTATTTGGCCTCATCAAAATATTAAATAATGTTGCCAACTTTATTTTTTTAAGTTAAGTTATATTACATAAGCTTGAAATAAAACGAATATAATGATCATGGACAATCAAGAGAAAAAGTTAGGTTTTACTGACTTTGCAGAAACTTGGAATGGTCGCTTGGCAATGTTAGGTTTTGTTGTCGGTATCGCTACAGAACTCTTGACTGGTCAAGGCATTCTTTCCCAACTCGGTTTGATGTAATTTTTCCCACATTTTTTTGTTATTCACACTCAAATGCAATTATTGGAGATTCATTACAATGGAAAATCAAGATCAAAAATTAGGTTTTACTAACTTTGCAGAAATTTGGAATGGTCGCTTGGCAATGTTAGGTTTTGTTATCGGTATCGCTACAGAACTCTTGACTGGTCAAGGCATTCTTTCCCAACTCGGTTTGATGTAATTTTTCCCACATTTTTTTGTTATTCACACTCAAATGCAATTATTGGAGATTCATTACAATGGAAAATCAAGATCAAAAATTAGGTTTTACTAACTTTGCAGAAATTTGGAATGGTCGCTTGGCAATGTTAGGTTTTGTTATCGGTATCGCTACAGAACTCTTGACTGGTCAAGGCATTCTTTCCCAACTCGGTTTGATGTAATTTTTCCCACATTTTTTTGTTATTTGCACTTAACTGCAACTATTTGAGGTTTATTAATATGGAAAATCAAGATAAAAAGTTAGGTTTTACTGACTTTGCAGAAACTTGGAATGGTCGCTTGGCGATGTTAGGTTTTGTGATTGGTATAGCTACAGAACTCTTGACTGGTCAAGGTATTCTTTCTCAACTAGGTTTGATGTAATTTTTTCCAAATTTTTCTATTGTTCTTATTTACATTCAAGCCCAATTATTAGAGCTTAATTACTAAACGATGGTTAGGCTTTAGTTAATTGAAAAAATCCAACATTGTCTGTTGACGATGTTGGGTTTTGTTATCAGTATTTCGGCGTTGGTAAATGGAAAGATGAATTGAGTAATCTACTCATAGGATGGGTAGGGCAAAATGGAATATGTAGATAGTGCTGAATAAATTAAGTCTATGCAATGTCCAGAGTGTGGTAGTAAACATATCCGCAAAAATGGTCATCGAGGAGACAAGCAAAATTATATCTGTGTTAAAGGTCGGCAGTTTATAGAAGTCTATGACCAACCTGGATATAGCCTGGATACCAAAGCTTTATGTCTGAAAATGTATGTCAATGGTATGGGGTTCCGGGGGATTAGCCGAGTGACTGGGGTAGCCCATAGCACAATTATTAATTGGGTCAGACAGGTAGGAAAACTTTTACAGTACAGCCTATGACTCAGAAGTAATCCCAGAAGTTGGAGAATTCGATGAGTTACAAACTTTTGTCTCAAAAAAAAAATAAAGTTTGGATTTGGACAGTGGTAGATCACTTTCGGCCAGGAATTCTCGGTTGGGTTCTCGGAAACCGTAGTGCTGAAACTTTTATTTGGCTCTGGCAAGCGATCGCTTGTTGGCAATGCTATTTCTGGGTCAGTGATGGAAATCCTGTTTATAAAGTATTTATTCCTGAGCCAGACCAAATTATCAGTAAGACCTACATGACGAGGGTAGAAGGAGAAAATACTCGTTTACGACACTACTTAGCTCGACTGCACCGCAAAACATTGTGCTACTCCAAATCTGTAGAGATGCTGAAGCATTCCATCAGAGTTTTAATTCATTATCTTAAGTTTGGAGATGTACCCATTCCTGCCTGATTCATCTTTGAATTTACCAACGCCAGTATTTCTAGTAAGTTATTGGAGGTCAAGTTATTTTCATAAACTCGACTTATATAGCATTTCCCAAGCTAGTGAGGTACAATTAGGTAGGCGATCGCTAATCA
>NZ_JBNHER010000108.1:0-8341 GCF_050015975.1 Dapis purpurea BLCC-M126
TCATATTAGCAATGAAAGTGCTTTTTGCTTGGTTTGCTACTTCCGCTTTTTGTTTCGCAATCGATAATTGTTCTGTTCTTGCTACAACTTTTTTTTCTAAAATAATATTTTGTTCTTGAATTAATTTTTGATTAAGTTCAGCATTTTCCAAGGCTTCATTTTGTGCTTTTTCTCTTTCATCTTGAATCAGATTAATTCTATCTGCTAAAGCAAACGAAAATAATAATACTGATAAACTAAAAGTAAAATTTGAACGGTTTTCTACATAAAGACCATGAGGTATAAAACCAAGAGCACTAAAACAACGAAGAATTATTCCTAAAATAGGGGGGAACATAGCTAATAAAAAATATTTACTTGGCTTATATCTTTGTTTCCATCTCACCAAAGCAGTCGTTAATATTACGGAACTAACAAATATACCATTAAAAATTACGCTAATATTATTCCATTTTGTTGGTATTGATATAATAATTACCGTAACTAGAACTAAAGATATAATAAATAAAAATCTATCCATTTTAGGAAGATATTGTTTAGTTTTTAAGAAAGATTGGGTGAATTTTATCCAATAAAATAACATTAATAATAGGGCAAATGATTGAATTTCATGATAGTTAGGAAAATCATTCCACAAGAATTGATGTCCTATTCCATCTCGACATAATCGAAACCATAAATAACCTATAATAAACAAGATAAAATGTAGATAACTTTTGTCTTTTAAAGAAATAAATAAAAATAAGTTATAACCAATCATTATTAAAAAAGTTCCATAAGCTATTCCCAAAGATAAAATATTATTTTGATCCTCCTGTAAAAATGTTTCCCAAGAATAAATATTTAAGGGAATAACTAAACCTGCTTTTGAAGTTAAACGTAGATAAATAGTTTTTTCATTCTCTTCAGTAAAAGGTAAACTAAATATAAAAAAACGATGGTTAAATTCTCTAGTTTTAAAAGGTAAAAATCTACCAGTTTTAATTATCTTAAATCCTGTTTTATCTGTTTGATAAGAATAAAAATCTACTGTGCCTATACGAGTATCATTTAAACTTAATATCCATTTTTGTGTCGCACTTGCTTTATTTTCTACTCGAAAGCGAACCCAGATTGCTGATATTTTTACACCTAAGTTGGGGAGTTTTTTATTACTAGGAATAAAATCTTGATCGACAACATCTTCAATAGTTAATTCCCTAGTTTTATCTTCAAATATTTCTAAATGTAATCCTAAAGGATATTTTGTAGTTTCATCCGTTAAAATAACAGGATTATTGATATGCTTTAAGTTCTGATTATTTTGAGCATAAATTTTAGATGCAGAAATAAATAAACAGAAACCAACAATTATCAAGATTAAGAGTCGTTTAATACAAATTTTCTTCATGTTATGTTACCTACAGCGCTTTTCAGTTGAGTAGACTACTAAACTCATTGTTAGGAGTCAGGAGTTAGGAGTTAGGAGTTAGGAGTTATATCATGTCCGGTGGAATAGTTATAAATAAATGAGGGAGGAGTCAGGAGTCAGGAGGGAAGAGAGCAGAGAGAAAGTATAAAAATAAGAAAGTTTTTTTATCACTAATTATCCGGACATGATATTAGGAGTTAGTATCATTGTGGTTTATTCATATGAAAAGCGCTGTAATTAAATAAATTAAGAAGTTATATTATGTGCCCCCTTCGAGGGAGCTACGCTAACGGTTAAATAGTTATTATAATTACAGTTCGTAGTAGGGCTTCAGCCCGAACTGTAGATAGGGCTGAAGCCCTACTACAAACAAAAACTTTATTATAAGTGATTATCCAAACATGATATTATATCTAATCTAAGATTATCAACTAATACAATTTTTGTTTATGACTTTTGATAATATATTGATTCTCAACACCTAAATGATTCAATTAATTGTCTAATGGTCTTAAATTGATAATCATTAATTAAAACACTCAATTTTTCTGCTAATAAAGATTGATCGGCAGGTATTTTTTTAATTAATTCTAACATCATATCATCATCTAAAGCTTTGGTGGCATAATACACTTGTTCCAACCATTTAGTGGGCATTGTCTCTAAATCTTCTACTGTTAAACTAGATACTTCTGTCGTAGTTTGAGATGGAGTTTCTTCTTCATAAATATATTCAACTCCTAAATGCTTTTGCATCGTTTCAAAAATCATTGATTCTCGAAAGGGTTTTCTGACAAAATCATCACATCCTGCTGATAAAATAATTGCTTTTTGTTCTTCTAATACACTCGCTGTTAAGGCTATAACTGCTGTTGCATTTCCTTTAGTTGTGCCTTTAATCTGTTGAGTGGCTTCATAACCATCCATTACTGGCATTCTCATATCCATCCAAATTAAATGAGGTTGCCATTTTTCCCAGATTTCAATTCCTTCTTTTCCATTTGTGGCTTCTTTTAATTCAAATCCTAATGGTTGTAATAGCTTAATCAATAATAAACGATTAGTCGGGCGGTCATCTACAATTAAGATTTTATAACGGATTTGATTGGGTTGTAAGCCAATTACATGACGTGGTTTTTCTTGAGTTTCTATATCTGTTTTGTTGACAACTTCTACTTCAATATCAAATCTAAAAGTTGTACCTATTCCTACTTGACTTTTAACAGTAATATCTCCTCCCATTAATTGCACAAATTTACGACTAATGGGTAATCCTAATCCTGTGCCTTCTTGACTATTTTTACCTGTTTCAGTTTGAGCAAATGGTTCAAATAATTTACTCATTTCATCTTCAGCTATTCCTGTTCCTGTATCTCTGACTTCAAAAATAATTTTTCCCTTATTTTCACCCCTTTCTAAGGTGGGATTAAGGGGATATTTTTCATTTTCACCCTTTTCAAAGAGAAGATTAGAGGGGGATTCTTTTTGAGGAGCAACTGTTACACTCACACCCCCTTCAGATGTAAATTTAATTCCATTATTGATTAAATTAATTAAGACTTGGCGGAGTTTAGTTTCATCGGTATAGATATATTGAGGTACATCATCTTCATGGTCAAAGATTAATGTTAAACCTTGATTTTCTGCTGCAATATGTAATAAATCTTCAAGTTCGTTTAAGAAGGAATAAAAGTCAAAACTATTAGGATTGAGAGTCATTTTCCCGGCTTCAATTTTAGATAAGTCTAAAATGTTATTAATCAAGGTTAATAAATAGCTACCACTGTTATTAATAATAGTTGTATTTTCTTGATGTTCTTGTGATAAATTCCGAGAACGGAGCATAATTTGCGAAAAGCCTAAAATGGCATTTAAAGGAGTGCGTAATTCATGGCTCATATTAGCAATGAAAGTGCTTTTGGCTTGGTTTGCTACTTCCGCTTTTTCTTTGGCAATGGATAATTCTTCTGTTCTTTCTTCAACTTTTTCTTCTAAACTATTGGCATAGTCTTGAACTTGAGTATAAAGTTGAGCATTACTCAAAGCAATGGCAGCTTGTCCACTCAGTAATTGTAAAAAATCAATCCGATCGCCAGTAAAAGCATTTGCCGTAATTTTATTTTCCAAATAAACGATACTGACAAGTTCACCTTGATTAAGCAGAGGGTAACATAAGATTGAGAGAGGTTGAGTTGATTGAATATAAATATCTTGACTAAATTTGTCTGATTTACTCCCATCATCAATAACTATGATTTCATGGGTGCGTTCCACATAATTGATAATGGTTTCTGGTAAAAATTCACAAATAGCTTGGTTTGGTGAAAAAGATTTACTATTATCATTGTTATAAATGGCAATAGAGAGACTTCGCTTATCCTCAGATGTTTTGGTGGGGAGTAGCAAACAACCTATTTGTGCACCTGCATTTTCCAACAAAATTTTCATCAATGTTTGTAATAAATTCTCTTGCTTCATCTCAGAGGCGATCGCCGTAGAAGCTTTCATAAGCGTAGTAAGATCTAGAGCTTCACTGCTACCAGTATTGGTTGAGGAAGTTTTGATAGAGGAAGAAAGTTTTTCTGGTTCATATTTCAATAACTGAGGATATTCCTTATCTAGGTGCTGGACTTTGGCATTTGCACCCCAAGTCAGATAACAGTAACGAGCTTCTTGTAGATAAATTTGAGCAAATTTGTCTTTACCCCAATCAAAGTAAAATTTGCCAGCAAGTTCATTTGCTAATGCTTCTTCTTGAATATATTCGTTAGTTTTAGCCCCTGCAATAGCTTTGTCATAGAGTTCAATAGCTTCTAATTTTTCCCCTAAAACTAGGCATTTTTCTGCTTCCACTAAATCAACCTTATGTTGGTGATTCATAGGGGCATATTTTGCCCATTTTCCTTGCAGTTGTATTTGGTTTTCTTCCACCCGTTGAAGTATAGCTACTTTTTGCTCTGGATTATGTTTCAAAGTAGCTAAGGCACTCAAAGAATCATAGAAATAAAATACAGGTATAATGATTCTTCCTAATCCCACACTTAAATATTCCCTCGTCTTAACTGCAAATTTTTGAGACGCTTCAATTTCTCCAAACAGGTAACAAAGAATTAATTTATAGAAGTAAATTAGGAGGAAATCACTGGCACTAAACTGTTGTGACAAAGATTCTGTTTCTTGAAAGACTTGTCCTGATAAAGTAGTCTGATAGTCTCCCATTCCTAACAAATTTAAAATGGACTGGTGATAGATTCGACACCAATTTGCTGATATTAATTGATTTAATTGAACTAACTGATTAATATGTACATTAATATCCTGATTCAATGTTATTAGAGATTTACCAGAGCAAAAAGAGTTGAGATAAAAAGAATGGATGAGATATCCAAACGTTTCTATTTTTCCAACTTCTAGTGCGATTCCATATCCTTCTTGAAAGAGAGGCAGGGTTTCTTTTAAATGGCATTTACGCTGTATAATCGATGCTCCTAAAATTTGTAATACTTCGGGTTTGCCAACTTTAGGAGCAAGTTTTGCAACAACCTGAAGTGCCAACTGACCAAACTTTATTCCTGTGTCCACATCCTGCAAAATATCACAGGTAATGGCGCTATACAGAGAATAACCAAAGCCTGAAGTCGATGTATTTCCGTATTTAAGGTATAACTTGATGGACAAGGTAATCAATAAGAAAACAAGAGAAGAACCAGTGAGATAAGTGGGTGGTAGGATGCTATTGATAATATTTGTAATGGCGATTTTTTCAGGATTTTTCATTACAGGTAAGTCAATCAACTCTTCAACTTGTCTTTCTCCAATTAATTGATTAACCTCTATTAGTGAGTTTTGAATATCTTCTGGTTGGGGTAGATCGGGAAAGTTAATATCGAATTGTGATAGAATTTGTTTGCCAATGGCAATGGCTTGATGAGGTTTATTTTGAGCAAGATGGGAAAAAATTCTAATTTGATAGGCATTGACTTGTTCGAGTAAAGTATGTGTCTCAGAAATAATTTTCTCAATAAACTTATCCATCTCTTCAAAGTTACCACAGAAGGCAGCTAATTCTGCTCCTAAATCATGAAAGTTAAGAGTCATTTCATATTGATTTTGCCAAGCATTTTCTCCTAGCAAAACTAATCCGATCTTGACATATTCTAAACTTACTTTATAAGCAGTAGCTTCCCTTGCTTTACGAGAGGCAATTAAATTTAACCTTGCTAATTCATCTTTTTCTTTTTGTTCAGTAATTAAAGTTGTTCCATAATTCAAATGATTGACTATCTTAAAAATCTCATCTTCTATTGCTGAAGGGGGAATTTGTTGTAATAATAGTTGTCCGATGTGATAATGGGTTGTCTGTTTTTTACTTTCTGGAATCAGAGAATAAGCTGCTTGTTGAATGCGATCGTGTCCAAACTGGTAATCATGAATTAAAAGATTTTCGTCTAGGGAAGATGTTGCTAAAATAAATCCCTGTTGTATTGCTAACTGAAGATTGTCAAAGATAATTTCTAGACTTTGATTCTTAATTAAAGACAGGATTTTCAACTCAAACTCCGTACCCAAATAAGCAGCGGTGGATAAAATATCCTGTACTGAGGTAGGTAACTTCTTTAACTTTTCCACCATTAATTCCACCACATTATCAGTAAATTCCATTCTCTCAATTTGCTCTATATCCCATTGCCATTCTCTTTGATGGTGATTGAATGTAAGTAAGTTTTCCTTGTAGAGATTTGTGATAAATTGCTCAGTAAAAAAGGGATTACCTTGGGTTTTGCGAATTATTAACTTAGCTAAATCTTTAACTTGGTTTCCATCTTTGTCCAAGGTGTCTGCAATTAGTTCCATCACCTGTTCTAATGATAAGGGATTTAAAGTAATTTTTTCCACATTAACACTCTGACGTTGGAGTTTTTTGAGAGTTAAAGCTAGGGGGTGAGCATCATCTACTTCATTATCTCGATAGGCAATAATTAACAACAAATACTTGATTTTACTTTTTATTAGTAGTGATTCTAAGAGGTTTAAAGTGGCTAAATCTATCCACTGTAAATCATCTAGAAAAATAACCAAAGGATGCTCTGAAGTACAAAATGCTTGAATAAAATTTTGAAAGACTAGATTAAAACGATTTTGTGCTTCACTTCCATCCAATTTTGGGATAGGTGCTTGAGTGCCAATAATTAACTCCAAATCAGGAATCACATCAATTACCACCCGAGCATTATTTCCTAATGCAGTTAATATTTTTTCTCGCCATTGCTCAAGCATCGTCTGGGATTCAGTTAATAGTTGCTTTACTAGATAGCTAAAAGCATTCACCAGAGCTGAGTAGGGAATATTCTTCTGGAATTGATCGAACTTTCCCCAAATAAAATAACCCGGTTTTTCCGTAATTGGTTGATAGAGCGATCTGACTAAAGCTGATTTTCCTATACCAGAATACCCTGACACCAAAATAAGTTGACTTGTTGCCAAGGATTGAGAAGAGTTAGCAACTCGCTCAAAAGCATTTATTAATCTGGAAATCTCTTTTTCTCTACCATAAAGTTTTTGAGGAATTTGAAAGCGATCGCAAATATCCTTTTCCCCAAGGTTAAATTCGATAATCTTGCCTGTTTTTTGCCATTGTTGTAAACATTCTTCTAAATCTGTCCTTAATCCCCAAGCACTCTGATAACGCTCCTCCGGATTTTTCGCCATTAATTTACTCACAATATTAGCAAGAGTGGGCGAAATTTCTCCCTTCTTCACTTCTAACAAGGAAATTGCTTCTTTAGCAATGTGACAATGAACTAACTCAAGGGGATCGTTTGTGCTAAAAGGGAGGAAACCCGTTAATAATTCATAAAATGTTACCCCCAATGAGTAAAAATCACTGCGATAGTCTAAAACCCTATTCATACGCCCAGTTTGCTCTGGGGAAATATAACTAAGAGTACCTTCTAGATTATGAGGAGATTGTAGGAAATTATTTTCTCGACTGAGTTGAGTAGAGATTCCCAAGTCAATCAATTTTAGTTCCATCGTCTCTTGATTGAGAACGATATTTGTCGGATTAATGTCTTTATGAATAATATTTTGGCTATGAAGTTGTGCTAATGCTTCTGTTATTTCTAATGATAAAGGTAAGAATAAATCTATAGGTATTCCTTGGGGATATTGAGTTAACAAATGGTTGAGAGAAATTGCCCCAAAATCTTCAAAAACAATGATTAAAGTTTTTTGCCATTTTTCTAAACCATAAGCTTTGATTACTCTCGGTAAGTTTAACTGATGGGCAAGGTTATATTCTTGTTTATATCTTCTCAGTTGTTCTGGGGTAGGATAGTCTACCTTGAGGATTTTGAGAATAACTGAAAGTCCATCTGATTGTCGTATAGCCCGATAAACCTGAGAGTTTTCACCATTATAAATGGAAGTAAATTTTTCATAGCCTGAAAAAAAAAATCATAATTATACAAGATAAATTAAATATAAAAGAACGGTGATTAATTTTGATAATTAATTTTTTTTGTTATCATAAAATAGATTCAATTAATTGTCTAATAGTCTTAAATTGATAATCATTAACTAAAGTAGTTAACTTTTCAGCTAATAAACATTTTTCAGTGGGAATTTGTGCAATTAGTTCTAACATCATATCATCATTTAAAGCTTTAGCAGCATAATACATTTTTTCTAACCATTCACTTGGCATTGTCTGCAAATCTTCTACTGTTAAACTTGGTAATTCAGTAGCAATTTGAGATTCAGTTTCCTCTTCATAAATATATTCCACTCCTAAATGCTTTTTCATCGTTTCAAAAATGGTTGCTTCTTGAAAAGGTTTTCTGACAAAATCATCACATCCTGCTGATAAAATAATGGCTTTCTGTTCTTCTAACACACTTGCTGTTAAGGCGATAATTGCCGTGGCATTTC
>NZ_JBNHER010000109.1:0-7931 GCF_050015975.1 Dapis purpurea BLCC-M126
GCGCCATATCCAATCGACCAAGAGAAAAGTGCTCTTGAATTTCCTTGTATTCAATTCCCGTGCGGTTAAAACCCGAGGTAATTATCAATTATCCATTATCAATTATCAATTAATGAACTCCTGTCTCCTAACTCCTAGCTAACGCGCATATTTATCAAGATACGCTTAGGGGTTCTATAAAGTTATGTCCCATAATGCTTTCAGAGAATCTAGAAAAATGACAGTCTGTATTTTATGGTGATTTCCTGTACGCTTGCTGTTGCAAGGGTTTCAGCAATCTATCCCAATCTTTGTGAGAAATCCAGGAAAAGCGTCTAGGCTAAAATTGCAGGTAAGTGTGAGCAACCTCTAAAAAAAAATGCAAATGCAAAATTAAAACTTGGCTAGTATTATCGCTTCGCTCGCAGTCAGAAGTAGGAAGTCAGAAGTTATTTTTCTAATAAGTAATCTAGGAATTTTAGCAATAATTTTATTAGGTGTCGGTTTTGGTAGCGGTTGGATACTAGGTGGATACCCAACTATTGATGAGGGTGAAATTGCACCTCAACCAGTCAGAATATTATTAAGTGGCATGACAATAGTAGCGATCGCTGTCTTACTCTTGGTTAACCTAAGTGCAGAAGTTAACGGCATTGATACTGAAGAATTTGTGGAAGTATCTCCTAAATCTGCCATGAGCAAAAATCAAACAGTGCAAGTAGAATTATCAGGAGATACCCAAGCTGTTGTTGGTAAATTAGCAAACCAAACAGTTAAAGTTACTATCGGAATTTTTCAGATACTAAAAAAGCTTTTGATTCCACTAATAACTATTATAATAAATGATTGCCTCCTTTGATTTACGCTTTTCCCAGTTACTAATTTCCAACATAGGACGTTCTGTGAATTCTGTGACATAACCTAAACATAAATAGGCTATTAATTCATTTTCTGGAGGAGCATTGAGAATAGTTTTTACCTCTTTTTCGTCTAAAATACTTACCCAACCCAACCCTATATTCTCTGCTCTAGCCATCAACCACAAATTTTGAATTGCCAAACAAACACTGTATGGTCCAACCTTATCCATACTGGTTTGACCTAAGACAGGATTAGGTGAGGGTTTATAAAAAACAGCAATATTAACAGGAGTTGTAGTCATTCCTGTGCCAATCAATTGAAATTGATGAGGTAAAGGCCGATTTTTGAATATTTCTTCTGCTTTTTCATTTTCTCTTTCAAAAGATGCTTTGATTTTGGCCTTAATTGATGAGTCACGAATAATTACAAATTCCCAGGGTTGAGAAAAACCAACTGAAGGAGCGTGTAAAGCAGCAAATAGTAAACGCTCTATTATTATATCGGGAATTTCTTTACTAATAAACTTTGCTACTGGTTCTGTTCGGCGGTGGGTGATAATATCTGTAAGTATTTGACGTTCTTTTTCTGTAAAAATTCTACCTTTCATATCATTTACCTCCAATCATTTTTTGATATTTTCTATCTGAAAATCAATTACTTAGAAGCTGTTTGAGAAGTACTGGATGGGAACCGATGAATCCTAAAAACCTAACCGCCCGGCCTCCTTCCCTACAAGGGAATGGGGGTTAATAAGCCTTTCTCGTGAATTCTAAAAACCAACCCCCCTTTTACCACAAGAGAATGGGGGTTAATAACCCTCTCTCCTAGAAGGAGAGAAGTTTGGAGAGAGGTTTTTATGAGTTAACAAACAGTTACCTAATAGAGCCTCCAAATTACCATAAGGTAAATTATTAACTTTCTATATAATTTATTCGTTGTTGTTATTATAGTTCCGTAGCCTAGGAAACCCTATCATCTTTGTATATCGTTATAATCTTTGTATAGTTTTAAACAGATTTTGAAAAAAATGACAAAACCAGAGAAGCTATCTGTAAATAAACAGCCAAACGAACAATTTCAATTTGATTCCATTGATGCTGCACTAGCAGACATTAAAGCAGGTAAGTCTATAGTAGTAGTCGATGACGAACATCGAGAAAATGAAGGAGATGTAATTTGTGCAGCTCAATTTGCTACTCCAGACATGATTAACTTTATGGCAGTAGAAGCTAGAGGTCTAATTTGTCTGTCATTGACAGGCGATCGCCTTGATGAATTAGATATTCCACTTATGGTTACTAAAAATACTGACAGTAACCAAACAGCTTTTACTGTTAGTATTGATGCTTCCCCACAGTTGGGAGTTTCTACAGGTATCTCAGCAGAAGACCGGGCAAATACTATTCAAGCAGTTATTAACCCTACTACCAAACCAGAAGATTTACGTCGCCCTGGTCATGTATTCCCCATTCGAGCTAAAGAAGGAGGAGTATTAAAACGAGCTGGTCATACAGAAGCTTCTGTTGACTTAGCGAGATTAGCAGGTTTATATCCGGCGGGGGTTATTTGTGAAATTCAAAACCCAGACGGTTCCATGGCAAGATTACCTCAGTTAATAGAATATGCCCAAACTCATAATCTGAAACTGATTAGTATTGCGGATCTTATCAGTTATTGCATCAAACACGATCGCTTTGTTTACCGAGAAGCTATTGCTAAGTTACCATCCCAATTTGGTGAGTTCCAAATTTATGCTTACCGCAATACTCAAAATAATTCGGAACATGTAGCTATTGTTAAAGGCAATCCAGAAGAATTTAAAGAAAAAGATGTGATGGTGCGGGTACATTCTGAGTGTCTGACTGGAGATGCTTTTGGTTCCCTCCGTTGTGACTGTCGAATGCAACTGCAAGCAGCGATGAAAATGATTGAAAATGCTGGTGCGGGAGTGGTTGTCTATTTGCGACAAGAGGGTAGGGGAATAGGTTTAATTAATAAAATGAAAGCTTATTCATTACAGGATATGGGATTAGATACTGTGGAAGCTAATGAAAGATTAGGGTTTCCGGCAGATTTACGCAACTATGGTGTGGGAGCACAAATATTACATGATTTGGGTGTGAAGAAAATTTGTTTGATTACAAATAATCCCCGGAAAATAGCAGGTTTAAATGGTTATGGAATTGAAGTAGTAGATCGAGTTCCTTTGTTAATAGAAACAACAGATTATAATTCTACTTATTTGGCGACTAAGGCGCAAAAATTAGGTCATATGTTGTTACGCAGTTATTTAGTAACAATTGCCATTGATTGGAATGATGAAAACACAGAAGGAAAATTTGTTAATAATTCTTTGGTTAAAACTTTGAAATCTCCCCTTCAAAAGCGCTATGAATATTTGGAAAAATTACGCACTTTAATCAAAGAAGATGATTTTCTGTTGCGGGAAGAAACTAGAGCAGTGGCAACGGCGGTTTTTGCTCAAGCACCTTTAATAGTTAATTTTGGTTTAGAAAAAGCAACATTAATGACATCTGAATGGTATCAACAATCAAATAATCCTTATTTGGAGGCGATCGCTAAAGTATTAACAGAAATAGCTCAATGGCCGAATATTTTTAAATTAGAATTTCTCATTGCTTCTGGTGCCGATCCTATGACGACTTTACAAGGAAAACTCGAACGTCAGAGTTTGGAAATAACTGAATTATTGACAGTTATGGAAAATTTGGAAACGCAAAAAATTTATAGTTTGAAGGTTTAGTGTTTTAGGAGTCAGGAGACAGGAGTCAGGAGTCAGAATTTTGGGTTGTCATTGCGAGGGGGGGAAACACTAGAAGTTTATGGTTAGCATTTTAACCCCCCCCGAAGCAATTCCAACAATATAACAGATTGCTTTCCTGTCGCTCGCAATGACACTCTATAGAAGTTTATGGTTAGCATTTTAACCCCCCCGAAGCAATCCCAACAATATAACAGATTGCTTTCCTGACGGAATGCTACGCAAACGCTGTCGCTCGCAATGACACTCTAGTAGAATTGAGGGGGTTGGGAAAGACGAACTGGAAATGTCCGCAGCGAGGGGGATGGGAAACACTGAAGAAAAGCTGGAAATTTTCACCCACCCCCCTGTCAGCAATCTCGCCTTACCCCGGAGATTGCTTTCCTGCCTCCGCAAACGCTATCGCGCGCAATGACACATCCCCATAGTAACTACGGCACAACCAAGAAGCGAGGGAGTTGGGAAAGACGAAGTGGAAATGTCCGCTAAAAGCTTTCGGGATTTGATAGTTTGGCAAAAAGCGCATGAACTTGTTCTAGAGGTATACCGCCTCAGCAGCAACTTTCCCAAAACCGAAACCTACGGACTAACTTCTCAATTGAGACGAGCATCCGTATCAGTGCCAGCAAATATAGCAGAAGGGTTTCGGAAAAAAGGATTAGCGGATAAAATCCGATTCTTGAATATTGCCCAAGGTTCCTTAGAAGAAAGTCGATATTACTTAATTCTGGCAAATGACCTTGAATATGGGGATACTTCAGAATTGCTTCTACATCTAGAAGAAGTAAGTAAATTACTAGATTCTTATGTTGCTGCAATTGAACAACGTAGGCAATCTCCTGACTTCTAACTCCTCCTAAAATTCTGGAACTCCTTCCTGACTCCTTCTTCTATTCTCTTCCCTCCTGACTCCTGACTCCTGACTCCTTCTTCCGGCACTTATGAACAACTAACCACCGATGGCATTACCCAATGGCATCCCGCCTTTTTTGAGTTAGGTACATCCTTAGAGGAATGCGCCGACAAATACAAAGGTTTCTGTCGGCGTCATACACCAAATTTTAAGTTATTATTTGTCATTAGTCATTGCGAGCGGAACGAAGTGGAGAAAAGCAATCTTAAAGTTAGAGATTGCTTCATTACGCTGACGCTTCATTCGCAATGACAATTCCTATATCATGGCAGGTAAGAGAATATTGGCAAGGATATTAAGTAAAGTTCCCAAAACCAAAGTATCCCCCAGACAAATACCCTTACCATTTTTTGTGGAAAAAATTGTCAAAATCGAAATCCCACAGATAGCACAGACAGCGATGGAATTTATTAAAGCAAATCGTTTTCCTAATTATTCTATGGTGTGGTAGGGGAGGGTTTAGTGACGATAGGAAGAACCTGAGATTGCTTCCTTCCACTGCGTTCCAGTCAGTCGCAATGACTATTGAAGGTTTAGCTACTGAATAAAAAATGTCATTACGAGGGGGGTGAGAAACACTAGAAGTTTATGGTGGGAATTTTCACCCCCCCGAAGCAATCCCAATACCAATAACATGAGATTGCTTTCCTTCGGAATGCTCCGCAAACGCTTTCGCTCGCAATGACTAAGTGAAAATGTCATTGCGAGGGGGTGGGAAAAACTAGAAATCTCTGCTGACTATTTTTCACCCCCCCGAAGCAATCCCAATACCAATAACACGAGATTGCTTTCCTTCGGAATGCTCCGCAAACGCTGTCGCTCGCAATGACAAAACAGCTGTTGCTGAACTTTAATAATAATTAATAATTATATTTCAAACTATTTCGAGGTACAAATCTTTCCACTCCAAATTCATACTATTAATTAAATTAACTTTTTTCTGTCGAGAACCAGCTTTAATCTGTTTTTCACGAGCGATCGCTTCGGAAGGATTTTCATACGTTTCAAAATAAACTAATTTATTAATATTATATTTTTTGGTAAATCCTTCTACTAATTTTGACTTGTGTTCATAAACTCTCTTGATTAAATCGTTAGTTACACCTGTATAAAGGACTGTATTACGGTTATTAGTCATTATGTAAATATAATATTCTTTTGTCATAAAGTATTGCTGAAAAAATGCGGGATTTTACAATTATAAAATATCAAACAATTTCTTGTTATTCTCCTAAACAACGAGAAATTGCTTTCCTAACGGAATGCTTCGCAAACGCTGCCGCTCGCAATAACGAGGTGAAAATATCATTGTCACGGGGATGGGAATGAAGAGGTGAAAACGTCATTGCGAGGGGGTTGACAAAAGTACAAGTCTATGAATTGAATTTTAGCCCCCCGAAGCAATCTCAATACTAATACTAGAGATTGCTTCGCTGTCGCTCGCAATGACGGGAGAGATACCGCCCGCAATGACGAGCTGGAAATGTCATTCTGGCTCCTGACTCCTGGTTAAAGCTATAGTAAAAAGAGTCAAACTTATTCCTTTGTCTATGAACATTAATCGTCGAGAATTTCTCCTATTTCTTGGAGCAAGTGCCGGAACAATTGCCATGACTTCTTGTCAACAACAATCTTCAACTCAAGTCACTGCAAAATCTTCCATTAGTAGCACTTCAACCAACAATATTAACTTCCAACCAGTTAAAGGTCCTATGCCTTTAGCCACAAACAATCAAGAATTCAAAATAGATAACTATAGCACATATGAAGTATTAGATGATTTGGTCATTCCAGAAGGTTTTACCTACGATATTATAGGTTCTTGGGGTGATAAAATAGGTGATTCCCGTTTTGGCTACAACAATGACTATCTTTCCTATATTGAAACAGGCGAAAATGAAGGATTATTAACCATAAACTTTGAATATATTAGCCCCTTAACTTGGGTGACAAGTTATGAAAAAGTAATTGGTAAATCTCTGCCATTTTTAGAGATAGCATCAGCATTTCAGGAAGGAGGAAAATCAAGTATTAACTCTCAAGAATTACTAGATAAGAGTCCTCTAAAAGAACAAATAATCACAATTGCAAAAGAAGCAATGATAGACATGGGAATAGGTGTTATTTCCATTCGTCGGGAACCCGATGGCAAATGGGTAAGAACAAATTCAAAATTTGACCGCCGAATAACAGGAATTTCAGGATTAGAAGACGGACGTTATTTAAAATCAACAGGACCCGCAGTAGCAGTATTTAACAAAAAAGGTAAAGGTTATGACGATAAATTAGGGGATAAGATTATCGGTAGTTTTAGTAATTGTGCAGGTGGTACTACACCCTGGGGAACAGTCTTTAGTGCCGAAGAAAATTTTCAAGCTTATGTAATTGAAGCAGTTTATTCTGATGGTACTTCTGTTGATCCCACCCAAGGAAATTCTGTATTTATCGGTGAAAAAGGGATGGCTAGTCTCGGAAGTGCATTTGGTTTAGCAGGTAATAAATATGGTTGGATGGTAGAAATAGACCCAGCTAATCCTGATGACTATGGGACAAAACATACTTGGTTGGGTCGTTATCGTCACGAAGCAGTCGGTATTAGAGCAGAAGCAAACCAACCTTTAGCTTTTTATTCTGGATGCGATCGCCGTAGCGGTCATTTATATAAATTTGTCAGTAAAGATATTGTTAAAGACCCCACCGATAAATCTAACTCTCAACTATTGACAAATGGAATGTTATATGGTGCAAAATTTAATTCTGATGGTACAGGTAGTTGGATTCCTTTAAAAGAAGATACCCCCGTTAATCCCGGTTTACCAAGTGTCCATGTGAACGGTATGATTAATTTGCCCCAAAGACCTGATGGTGGTAGCTTCAAAGCCACAAAAGATAAAGAAATAGAAGCTTTTAAACAAAAATATAAAACCCTGGGGGATTTATATGAAGGAGACCCCGAAGCCAAACAAGGGGCAATTCTGATAGATGCCCATTTAGCTGCTAATGCTGCTGGCGTTACTTGTACCGCCCGTCCCGAAGATACTCAAGTTGCTAAAGATGGCAGTTTATTTATTGCCTTTACTTCTGGATATCCCAGTAGTTCCGATGGTAGTCCAGACAAACGTATATTTAAAGGTCCAGATGGTGAAGCTTATGAATATGGCTGGATTATGCGTTTAGTTGAAGATGATAATCAACCAAATGCTATGACATTTCGTTGGCAAATGTTTGCTACTGGAGGAGAACCCACCGATGGTGGACTAGGATTTTCTAATCCTGACAACCTAGAATTTGACCCACAGGGTAATCTCTGGATGGTGACAGATATGAGTACCAGCAAACATAATAAAGCAGTACCTGAGAATCGCATGGGTAAGGATGACAAACCAATGAACCAGG
>NZ_JBNHER010000110.1:0-32997 GCF_050015975.1 Dapis purpurea BLCC-M126
AAGAGGAGGCTTTAAACCTGAATTATTTAATTAATAATTATTAATTATTCGGTAATAATTGTAGACACTAAAAAATAGAGGGAAAATTATTAATTCCCTCTATAAAATTTTTAGTTGTTATATCTAAAATTTTCCCACCCTCTATTAAATCTCAAAGCAAAAACCAATAGAGGGAAGTTAGTATTAGTAAGCAAGACCCATACTGCGAGTAGTTTCAGCACCCAGATAAACCCGGACACTCAAAAAGTCAGTAGGGCAAGCAGTTTCACAACGCTTGCAACCAATACAATCTTCAGTACGAGGGGATGAAGCAATTTGACCTGCTTTACAACCATCCCAAGGTACCATTTCTAGAACATCTAATGGACAAGCACGGACACACTGAGTACAACCGATGCAAGTATCATAAATTTTTACTGAATGAGACATAAATTAAATTCTCCCAACAAATTGATTTTGCCGTACCTGCTCAAAGGCAGATGGGACAGCAAGTTTTAGAAGCGAATACTCCGATTTAGTTTACCTTACTGCTTCTCATCAGTGATAAACATTGTTGAAAAACTTAAAATATCTCAATAATTACCCACAGTATTAAATTGGGAAATTTACCTATTAACCATTTAATCCCCTTTATATACCTTAATTAGAGGCTATTACTGCTACGCAGAAGTTAAGAGTCAACTCCCCCAAAGGTGGAAGTTAAAAGTCAAAGGTCTTGGTTAGTAAGCTTTTTAGGATTTTGTAACTGGTCAGTTATTTCTCCCATCCTACAGTAGTAATTGGCTTGAATATGTTAGATTGCCAATCTATTCTGACTCCTGTCTTCTGTCTCCTGACTCCTTCTTCACAAGAATTCAAAGTCCCAACTTTTCTAAGAGTGGACGAGTTGAGACTATATGACGATCTAATCCCAGTTCCTTTGGAGAAATGCCTAAAGCTAAAGCTATTAATTGGGGTAAGTGCAACACTGGTAAACCCAACTTACGTCCAATCACTTTTTCTACCTCTGGTTGACGGGAATCTAAATTTAAGTGACACAGAGGACAAGGAGTAACCATACAATCTGCACCCTTGTCAATAGCTTCACTAACATGAGTTCCAGCCATTTGAAAAGCCTGATTAGTGGCATAACTAGAAAGAGGCCAACCACAACATTGAGTCCGACCTCGATAATAAATAGGAATAGCCCCAATAGCTCGAAACACATTTTCCATAGATTCTGGTTGATAGGGGTCATCATAAAGCAAATTAGTTTGACCTCTGAGTAAATAGCAACCATAGAAGGCAGCACATTTGAGGTCAGAGAGCTTATGGGTGACACGATTTTGGATTTCTTCGAGACCATAATCTGCCACTAATGCCCAAAGTAGATGTTTAACCTCTGTACTACCTTGATAAGGAGAACAACTTTGTTTTTGTAAGAGGCCATTAATTTGTTCTAAGTAAGCTGGCTCAGTTTCTTGGGATTCTTTAAGACGCTCATCGACATGACCAATCACCCCTTGACAAGTGCTACAGTGGGTTAGTAATGGCAAGTTTAGTTCTTCTGCTAAAGCTATGTTACGGGCATTAACCGTATCTTCTAGCAGTTGAGAGTCTTCTTTAAAAGTACCAGACCCACAACAAGCAGCTTTTTTCAGTTCTATTAGCTCTATTCCCAGGACTTGGGTAAGAACTTGGGTAGACTGATAAAGCTCTCGGCAAGCACCTTGAGCCACACAACCAGGAAAGTAAGCATATTTCAATGTTTGAGAAAGCATGAGATTAACTAATGTAGGTATAGAAACAATATTATATAAACATGACTTATAATTTGTGATATTAATTTTATCACTGTTTATAATATAAGTTTGTCATTTCTATAAGTAGTTAGCAAATCAAATAAGAAAATACTTTGACAACAGTAATAAGCTTGTGATATTTGTGAAAACTTAAAGAAATTGATCGAAAAAACAGGATTGAAGTCTCGCCCTTCTGTGGGGGAGTTTTAATGGGGAGATCGTTCACCAGCCAAAAAAAAAGACCTGGAGCAATATCTTCAGACTAACCCTCTGTTAGCAGTATCCAATGAAGCGTCAATCCACTGCAGAGTTAATACTCGGTAGTTCTCCATGTCTTTAGGCTGAAGAGTATGTCAAAAAAAATATTCAATTGACATAATTTTAGTGGTTAGCTCGAACCTAGTTTCGGATAATATTTAGAAACCTAGTATCCAAATTAAAAGTAAGGAGAAAATTCGATGAGTAATGAAGAAATTTTTACAAAAGTACAGAAAATAGTTAGTCAGCAACTAGAAAAACCTATGGAAGATGTGAAACCAGAATCTAATTTTGCCAATGATTTAGGAGCTGATTCTTTAGATACCGTAGAATTAGTTATGGCATTAGAAGAAGAATTTGAAGTTGAGATTCCAGATGAGGAAGCAGAGAAAATTGCGACTGTTCAAGCAGCTGTAGATTATATTAACGAACAAACAACAGCAAAAGCATAATATCGTCCCCAAAACCTTAAGTTTCTGCCTTATGGGTGTGGAATTTTAGGAAAAAAAAATTATGACAAATTTTGAACTTAAACGGGTAGTTGTCACAGGAATGGGTGCAATAACACCAATTGGCAACACTCTATCTGATTATTGGGATGGGTTATTGAAAGGTAAAAGTGGTATAGGCCCAATAACCCGATTCGATCCTTCTAAACACAAATGTCGTATTGCTGGAGAGGTAAAAGGGTTTGATCCTCACGACTATATAGAACGCAAACAGGCAAAACATACAGATCGCTTTGCTCAGTTTGCAATTGCAGCTAGTAAACAAGCCGTTACTGATGCCAAGCTTGAAATCAACGACCTAAACGCAGAACAGGTGGGGGTAATGATTGGCACTGGAGTAGGTGGCCTGAAAGTCTTAGAGGATCAGCAAGAGATTTATTTGAGTCGTGGCCCTTCTAGATGTAGCCCCTTTATGATTCCGATGATGATTGGTAATATGGCTGCAGGTCTAACAGCAATTTATACTGGGGCTAAAGGACCAAATTCTTGTGCCGTGACTGCCTGTGCTTCTGGATCTAATGCAATAGGAGACGCTTTCCGTCTTATCCAAAGAGGATTTGCTCAAGCAATGATTTGTGGCGGGACAGAATCAGCAGTTACCCCTCTAGGATTAGCAGGTTTTGCTTCTGCCAAGGCTTTATCTACTACTCGTAATGATGACCCAGCTCATGCAAGTCGCCCTTTTGACAAGGATCGCGATGGCTTTGTTATGGGTGAAGGAGGAGGTATTCTAATTCTGGAAGATTTAGAATGTGCCCTCAGTAGAGGGGCTAGAATATATGCTGAAATAGTGGGTTATGGCATGACCTGTGATGCTTATCACATGACTTCCCCAGTGCCTGGGGGAGAAGGGGCAACTAGAGCTATGCAGTTGGCAATGAAAGATGCTAGCTTAACTCCAGAAGATATTAGTTATATAAATGCCCATGGTACCAGTACACCAGCAAATGACCCAACAGAAACAAAAGCGATTAAAAAGGCACTAGGTGAAAGTGCTTATAAGGTAGCAATTAGTTCAACTAAGTCAATGACTGGTCATTTGTTAGGAGGTTCTGGGGGTATTGAAGCTGTGGCGACGGTAATGGCGATCGCCCATAACAAAATTCCACCAACTATTAATTTGGATCATCCCGATCCAGAATGTGACCTAAATTATGTCCCCCACACAAGTATCGACAGAAAAGTAGAAGCAGCCTTATCCAACTCATTTGGATTTGGAGGCCATAATGTAACCCTAGCATTTAAAAAATACATATAAAATAGCCAACAGCAAACGATGTTTGCTGTTGGCATCCTGATTTAGAGGCCAATTCCTCAAGACTGGAAAGTATTTTGGTCTGACTTAGCCTCCACAAGCAAACAACTATCTAACCGAGGTGATTTTTTACATATCCTTGGTTGTTGCCCTTGGTGCTGGTATATTGGTACGGTTTGTACTAAGCACAATCACCTAGGATTCATCCTCACCCCTTTCATGTCGGCAACAAAGGCACCCAAAAGTATAAAACATAGGGTGGTGGGTTATCCCTTTACTAAAGCTTCGTGGGGTCCGATGCAACAGCGGGACTGCGAATCGAGAAGCCCAGAGTATATTGCAAGGTTAGTATGGGAGTATATGACTGAAATCTTAACGATAGGTATTTATAGAGAGGGCTTTGTCAGCCCTTTTTTTATTTTTGTGAGGTGGTTTCCAGATTCAAAAATTAAAGGTTGAGCTATAAAACTTAGATAGTAATGAATATTAATTCCCAAAACTATCTTGTTTTGAGTTTTGTGAACATTAATCTATTTCAATACTTTATCTAATCTCTGTTAATGTTCAGCATAATTTAATAAAAAAGCAAAATTTGCTACTAAATTAACAGACTAAGAAATTAAATCAATTAATATTTGATAAAAATTTATAAATAATATTAAATATTCTAGAAAACTCTAGAGCTAGTTTTTTTTATTAGAAAATATTTATAATTATATACTTTTAATTCAGTCAGTTTGCAAAAATTAAGAAGATTTATTATGGTATAAATCTTTTTTTGTGACCAGAAACTTAGTTTGATCAGCTTAACTTCAGATGGCCGGAAAATTTTTAACTTGACTACTTCTCTTGCCTAGAGTTCCCCACAAGTGAGATGATTTGTAATGTATATGGCCTGAGAAAAATTCCAGACAAATATTACTGTAGAAATATATCTGGTTTATAGGCTCTGGCATTCACATCTATTAAGTATATAGAAACGATAACTATGGCTGTTGCAACTCAATCACTCGAAGAACTTTGTATTAACTCAATTCGCTTCTTAGCAATTGATGCAGTCCAGAAAGCTAACTCTGGCCATCCAGGATTACCAATGGGTGCTGCACCAATGGCCTTCGTCCTCTGGGATAAGTTCATGCGCTTTAACCCCAAAAATCCTAAGTGGTTAAATCGCGATCGCTTCGTTCTCTCAGCAGGCCACGGCTGTATGTTACTGTACGCTCTTATGCACCTGACAGGTTTTGACAGCGTACCTATGGAGGAAATTAAACAATTCCGTCAGTGGGACTCCAAAACTCCTGGCCACCCAGAAAATCATATTACTGAAGGTATCGAAGTTACTACAGGCCCACTAGGACAAGGTATTGCTAATGCTGTAGGATTAGCAGCAGCAGAGGCCCATTTAGCTGCTACGTTCAATAAGCCAGATTGTAATTTGATTGACCATTACACTTATGTGATTATGGGTGATGGTTGTAACATGGAAGGTATTTCTGGTGAAGCTGCTTCTCTAGCTGGACATTGGGGGTTAGGTAAGTTAATTGCTTTCTATGATGATAACCATATTTCTATTGATGGTCATACAGACATTTCCTTTACTGAAGATGTAAGTAAGCGCTTTGAAGCTTATGGTTGGCATGTTCAGCACGTTACTGATGGTAATACTGGTTTAGATGCGATCGCTGATGCTATTGAAAAAGCGAAAGCGGTTACTGACAAACCTTCCATGATCAAAGTTACTACTCTTATTGGTTATGGTTCTCCTAACAAAGCTGATACTCACGATGTTCACGGTGCAGCACTAGGCCCTGATGAAGTAGCAGCTACTCGTAAAAATCTTGGTTGGGAATATCCAGAATTTGAAGTTCCTGCGGATGCTCTCAGTCATTTCCGCAAGGCAGTCGATCGGGGTGCTAAATATCAGGAAGAATGGGATAAGTTATTCTCTGAGTATAAGTCTAAGTATCCTGAAGATGCAGCTACTTTGGAAAGAATGGTAAGTGGTAAATTACCTGAAGGTTGGGCGGATGCACTACCTAAATATACTCCTGAAAGCAAGAAGGATGCTACTCGTAACCAGTCTGGTGCAACACTCAATGCTATAGCTGGAGTTTTACCAGAATTAATTGGTGGTTCTGCTGACTTGGCACCTTCTAACAAGACTTTAATGAAAGGTTTAGGAGATTTCCAAAAAGGTCAATACCAAAACCGGAATATGCGTTTTGGTGTGCGGGAACATGGTATGGGAGCTATTTGTAACGGTATTGCTCTTCATGGTTCCGGTTTAATTCCTTATGGTGCGACATTCTTGGTGTTCACCGACTATATGCGGAACTCCATCCGTTTATCTGCTTTAGCTGAAGCTGGTGTTATTTGGGTAATGACTCACGACTCTATTGCTTTAGGTGAAGACGGACCGACTCACCAACCAGTTGAGCATATTGCATCTTTACGTTTGATTCCACAATTACTTGTGATGCGTCCTGCGGATGGTAATGAAACTTCTGGTGCATATAAGGTAGCAGTAGAAAAAGCTAAAGCAAGTCATCCTCAACCTACTTTGTTAGCATTATCTCGTCAAGGTTTACCTAATTTAGCTGGTAGTTCCATTGATGGAGTTGCTAAAGGTGCTTATATTATTAGTGATGGCGATGGTACTCCAGATATTATCTTAATTGGTACTGGTGGTGAAACTTACCAATGTGTTGATGCTGCAGAAAAACTCCGTACTGAAGGTAAGAAAGTGCGGGTAGTTTCTATGCCATGTTGGGAATTATTTGAAGAGCAAGATGCAGCTTATAAGGAGTCTGTGTTCCCTGCATCTGTTAAGAAGCGTTTGGCAGTGGAAGCTGGTGTTAGTTTTGGTTGGCATCGTTATGTGACTGATGAAGGCGCGACTTTGAGTGTTGATACTTTTGGTGCTTCTGCTCCTGGTGGTGTTGTACTGGAGAAGTTTGGCTTTACTGTTGATAACATTGTTGCTAAAGCTAGAGAAGTATTGGGTTAGTTTTGATAGTGGATAAGCATTCAGCATTTAGCACTCAGCAGTCAGCTTTTCCTAGGTGATACTCTGCAAACAGCTAGAGTTAAAACTTTACAGATAATAGCTTTAAAGTTTTATACCTTAATTTTAGTGCGTAATGCTATATCTGCCTATTAGCTATATCAAAATATCAACTATTATTAAAAAGGTTCTCTAGAAATAGGGAACCTTTTTAACTTATCTGTCAAAAGTATTAGAGTATGGCAAAGAAGAAGAGACCTCAAGAATTGCATCCTGGTGTTTTGTTTTTAGATGGTAAAAGTCAACCCCAACTAATACGTCAACTCAGATCCCAGGAAAAACCTCTAATAGAATTAGGGAAATTAGGGCGTAGATCTAAGATAGGCAAATATTTTGTGGGTATTGATTCTTCTGAAGGTTTTTCTAAACCAAAAACATTCAAGCCTGAACTCTTCCGCAAAATAATAAAAATATTCTATTCTAGAATGGCGACAAAATACAGAAAAGATTATTCTATCTGTGAATACATCCCATCATATACATCTAATGAATACAAATTACTAGAGGATAGTATATGGACAGCCAATCAGTTAGCATTGTTATTTGAACAACCAGAAATATACAAAAATATAATAGATCACGATCCAACTCTTAATAATACATTTCAACCTAGTATGCTAAAGGTTGACCAATGTCAAATCTCTTAGCAAGAGAGAAAGCATGAAAGATTTTTATGGAGTAGATTTTTATAACGTTTATGTATCAACCTTGCATCAGATTCACTGACAAAGTATGGATTAGAAGCTGTGTTGAAAGGAGTTTATTTACAGAGGAAATCCAATGGGAAACCTTTATCAAATCTCTCTAGAAAAATTGATAAATTACCAATTTCATTAGAACTTAAATTAATCATAAAAAATGCTATTGGATGTTGATGTAACAACTAGGGCTAAAGCATAAATAGGTTAGTTTTTTATTAACGTGACTGCCAGCTATATCAAAATATAAGTTATAATTCAAGAGGTTATCTAGAAATAGAGAGCCTTTTAAATTTACCTGTAATAATTAGGAGGAGATTATCACTCAAGCTTCTGTAGAAAAAAATACAGCAATTAAAATAATTTCAGCAATAATTGACCGAGTAATGGAAAACGATAGTCTTTATCAAGAGTTAGATAAAAATCAACTCATTCAGAGTTTTTCTACATTATTAGATCGAGTGTTACCTCAAATGGTAATATCTCTAGATGATGAACGACTGACAAAGAAAGTTAGAGGCGTAATGTCAATAGAACTATTCTCGAAAATATTTGATGATTTTACTCCAGAGCAAATAGAAATGTTTAATGCAGTGGTAGAAGGGAGATAAAATAAGGTGAGTTATCTACTAGAGACAAATTTAGTTACTGCAATTTTGAAACAGAATAAAATAGCAACTGATAAATTTAAGCAGGTTAAATTTTTGGAAGAATATCTATTTATCAGTTGCATTACCTATTATGAAATTAAAAATATAATAGAATTTTACTGTTTACATTATATCCTTAAAGGTTCAACTATAGGCAAAAAATAAGGAACTAATTCTTGATTTCCCACAACCAAAGTAGGAAAGGGATGACTCAAATAATCTTTCCCTATTTTTAAAGGAAAAATATCTCCCGATCCTAATGGTAACCAAATTGCTCCTGCCGCTTTTGCGATAACCCAAGATGCAGCAATATCCCAAATTCTCGGTGTAGCTTCAATCCCACCAATAGAAGCACCAGAAGCTACAAGTAAAAAGTTATAACTTGCCATTCCTATCATTCTAATTTTTGTTGGCAGTTGGGGTAAAATTTTTGTACTTCTAGAGCAAAGATTAAATAAGTGATTACTACTAATTCTGTCTTGAATTGGCTGCATTTGTTGATTATTTAAAAATGCTCTAGTGATAGGTGGATTAGTTAAATAGGTTTGATTTTCCTGATAATAAAAACCATAATAAGATTGACGTAATGGTGGTAAATTTACATAACCAAATATAGGAGTACCTTGATACAATAATCCCATACAAGTTCCCCAAATTGGCATACCTTTAGCAAAGTTTGTTGTCGCATCTAAAGGATCGATAATCCAACACCATTCATTACTAGGAAATATCTGTTGACTTTCTTCTGTTAATATTCCGTGAGTAGGAAAAGTAGAGGCGATCGCTTCTCTAATTTCCCTATCTGCCCATTTATCGGATTTAGTAACTAAACTACCATCAGCTTTTTCGTCTGCCTTGACATTCCCGAAGTCTTTTAATAGTTGATTTCCTACTCTAAAGGTAGTTGTTTCTGCAAATTTTAAAACTTGGTTCCAGAAGTCTGTCATTTTGTTTTTTTATCCCGCTTATTTTTTGGAGAAAATCTGTTGATAAAATTATTAATCAACCTAGCAGTAAACCTCAATAATTACTTTAATTATAAATCTTGAACTTTTAGATTTTTCAGACTATGAGTCAGTCATAATATCTGGAGGTTAACTCTCAATATTTTATAACGCTAGGGGATACTTATATTATGTTTGCATGATCTAGTTATAAATAAAATATTCTTGTAGGGACGTTCTGGAAAGTTTCTACTCTTCTAGTTAAACATCGAGTTTTCTCTATTACCATGATTTATTATTTATAAGTATTCAACTGAGAAGAAGTGGGAAAAATTTGTACTAGCAAAAATATAGCAATCTTATTTAAGTTGTAATATTTTTGTGGTAGTTAGGAATAGTAGGGGCGATTTCCGTTTGTCATCTTCCGCAAAAGTGAATAGCCCATACAGGAATCAGAATTTCAAAGCTTTTCAGTTAATTTTAACTGCTATAAAAATTTTCACAACCAATGCTCGGATTACTATATTGCTTTTTGAACAAAAACCAACATTTACTTTTACTTTAACCTTAATGATTCAGCTTATACCAGTTCTAAAAAATATTTCTACAAACAGTTTGGCTGATGGTAGAATATTTTTTTTCTATTGTACAACTATATTTTATTAATAAAATTTTTTTCATGGTTTACATAATTAGGAAAATTTTTGCTATTTGATCAAAGAATTTTTCCATAACTAATATGTAGTATTTGGTGAAAATGATAATTATCTTTGCTCGACTGGATTGGAAATAATTTATTAATGTAACTAAACTAAATCATCTGTTCATCCATATTATGCTTACTTCAAAAGTTATTAATTACTTCAATTAATTCTTGCGGTTGTTCAACCAAAGCATCTGGCTGAAATTCAGATAATGCTTCTCTAGAATTAAATCCCCAAGTCACAGCTATTACTTTGATTTTAGCTTTCTTTGCAGCATGAATATCTCTAGTTTCATCTCCAATATAAACCATTTCTTCCGTTTGAATCTTCTCTGATTTTAAATATTTTTTGATGACTCTATGCTTGCCAAAAAGTGTTGTTCCTGAAGCGATAAAATCAAACATTAATAAATCATTTTTTTGTAAAACATATTCTACATTTTCTTGAGCATTAGAAGTAATTATCCCTATTTTATAACCTTGATATCTGAGTTCTAATACAGCCTCTTTAATACCACTAAATAACCTCACATTATTAATTTCTTTTTGAAACTCTGTTCTGATTTTTCTCAGCAAAAAAGGTACTTTAAAAAGAGATATTCCTGATTGATTAATCAATTCTAGTGGACTTAATTTTTCAATTTCTGGGATTTCTTCTTTCTTGGTTTGTTTATATCCAAATTCAACTGATAGACGATTTGTTATAGCAAAAATTAGATCGAAAGTATCTGCTAATGTACCATCAAAATCAAAAATAACTACTTTTATCATTATTAAATAATAACTGCTAATTGGTATTTTATTCTATCATATCAAGTTCAATAACATAACTATTATGAAATACAGGTAAGGAAGGAGAAAAAAATTAAAACTTGGGTACATATTTCCCAAGGATTTACACAAATGATGCCAACAAACATGATATAATAACAAATTAATGGATCGGCAGTTATCTCTTAATCCATTTTTTCTGACAACAGCCCAACACTTTATATTTCGCAGATATTGTACAATTAAAATCTTTTTTCATATATTTTTATTTCTCTACTACCCACTGTCTACTCATACTTTTTCTCCATTAACTTGCACTTAATATAAAGATAATAGGTGTTAGTAAAACTCTGCTCCGGGTAAGAATTATTAGTGTTGCTGATTTTAGGTATGAAAGTCATATCTGTCAGATATTGAATAGTTATTAATTAACTACATTAACTACAAATTATATCTATAAACCACCATTGTTGAGGAAAAACAACTCTTTTCTACCTTCTGACTCTTGACTCCTGAATATCATACATTTATTCAACAACGCCGAATTATAATGTAGTGTTGCTGATTTTAGGTATTAAATTCCTAAATTATTTAAGGGGAAATCGGTCTGATTTGCCCTCTTTTAAGATGCGGAAAAAGTTCCTTTCTAACTCCTTACTCCTAACTACTCTAGAATAATACTTTTATTCAGCAACATCATAAATTGTATAATTTTATCTTGATTGATAATTAATTCAACTATTGCGCTTTAGTTTTTAGATGAAGTTGAAAGGGTGGCGATCGCCTCATAAGTAGTTGTGCCAAAAAATCCCCTAGCTATTTGTAATAAACATTGATCAGCCCTGGTATAATACCATTTTTCCATCAACTTACAGTTAAGATTAAAGATAATAGCTATCAATAAAATTCAGGTCTGGGTAAAAATTATTAAGTGCATTGTTATAGATAAATAGTATCACTCGCACTCTGCAATATTTTATTAAATTAGTATCGTTAATTCCTATTTTTTTCTAATAGTATAAATCAATAAATATATGGGTGCAGATAATTTGATTATGGTGCATAGTAATGGTATAGGAAGTGGGGGAAAAAAATATATATTCTCACAATTATTATGCAGGGGAATCGATAATTTTTAATTCTCACGCTTATTCAAGATTAGCACGAGCATTTCGTTGGAGCATTTCTGGTTTAATACGTCGCAATGCAGAAGCGGGGAATTGCCTATTCCAATCTTCTTTTGATATCTTTGCTAGTTCTGTTAATTCAGGTGCTAAATTATCAGGGTAGGGTTGAAACTCATCAATATTTGTCTCTTGAGCAAATCTTTGATTCCAAGGACAAACATCTTGACAAATATCACAACCTGCAACCCACCCTTTTAAATTTGATTTAATATTTTCTGGCAGTTTTGGATTTCTATTTTCAATTGTATGATAAGCGATACAAAGATTAGCATCAACAACAAAAGGTTCTACAATTGCATTAGTCGGACAAGCTTCGAGACAACGAGTACAACTACCACAATGTTCAGTATGGGGGCGATCGCTTGTCAATTCTAAGTTTGTCAGCACTTCCCCCAAAAATACCCATGAACCATATTCTCTAGTAATCAAATTACTATTTTTCGCGATCCAACCCAATCCAGCTCTTTCTGCCAATGCTTTTTCCATGACTGGGCCAGTATCTACATAATAGCGGGTTAAAATTTCGTTTTCTTGCTCTTTCAGCCAGTTGGCCAGAGCTTTTAACTTTTTATGCACCACTTTGTGATAATCTCTACCCCACCCATAGCGAGAAATTTTGCCAATCTTACTATTTTCAGAGTGTTGATGTGGGGTATAATAGTTCAGTGCCACACAAATAACAGATTTTACCTCTGGCATAACTCGCTTCAAATCTTGACGTTTGGGATTAGTTATCCATTCTAAATCTGCCTGATAACCCTTATTTAACCACCTTTGCAATCTATTTATTTCTGAGCCAATTTCATTTGCTGAAGCTATCCCAACCTTATTAAAGCCTAATTCTAAAGCTTTTTGTTTGATTTGACTACTATTAATAGGGGATTTCATTTATCTAATTTGTTTTAAACACAATTTTCTTCAGCATTGATCTTATAGAAAGAATATCCAGAGAATAAATATATTAACAATAGCAGTCTTTTTTGTGTGCAACTTACAACTTATTAATAGAATCTAAGTTGAATTTATATCTGAATTTATTAACCTAGCTCTTGTGAAATTTATTCTCTGCTAAAATTTAACTTATAAAACCCAAGTATACCAATAAAATTAGTCTCTTAAAAAATTTATTGATCAATTATGTTAATTTGAATCTGTTGAAAATACTTGTAAATAACTATCTAATATTCATTGTCCCAGTTCCACATCTTTAGGAGGGCATTTCCAGTTAGGATGGCTTGTCATTAACAAAGTCTCTAAAGTTTCTTTATCAAATATATGGCATACTAATAAGCCATTAAAATAACATTCAACAGCATAACAGTTTTGACTAATACAGCAAATATAGCAGCTTTTTAAAGATCTCTCTATTTTGATATGTGCCCCTGATTCTAAGGCTTGAAATTTTTGGATATTTTGTTTAAACTCATCAATAGAAGACACTATTAAACCAGGAATCATAGCTGTGAGTGTTTTTTCTCCATTAATGTGAATCCAATAATGGCGATTAGGATCAATTCCTTTTAACCAAGGAGACTCATCATCTTTGAGACGGTAGCGAGGTGTTAAAGGAAAAAACTTATTCATATAATTAACCTAAAATATCTTTTGATTAAAAAAAAACTTATTTTTATTTTGTAGTAGAGTATCCTAGAGTTGCAACTTAACTTAACAAAAATTATTAACTACTACAAAATTATGGGCGTTAATTATATAAAAGTCTATTTTGTTGTTTCCAAATAGTTAGGCTATTTTGAGGGGGAAGAGGTTAAGTCATAATGCATAATAAATAGCTTAAATACCATTATATTATGTGTTTAGTCAGAAGTACACTTATGTAAAGTATTTCAATTACTTTTACTGTTATTATTAGTAATAATATATTCGGATAAGAGCGCGATAGAACTCCGTTCCGCTTCGCGACCAAAAAACTTTCTCCTTCAGTTTATTCTGATACGCTTTTTTTTCCATCCTTCTCACTACTAAATCCTTTACAAGGAATTTCAGTTTTTCATGCTCCGCAAACGCTAATCATCTCTAATTTCATGTCTGGTAACATCGGTATTGTAAGGTAAGGGTAAGGAAGAAGGAAGAAAGTTTTAGTTATCTGGAAGAGAAGGCTTAAAAGCCTGAAAAAACTTAAATTTCCTGTAAATATTCACACTTGGGTTTACACAAACGATACCAGCGGACATTATATAATTCCTCGTTATCTATAACTATTCAATTATTAAGCCTATAAATCCCGCGTTGTCGCAATTGCCCAACGTCGGGAAGATGTCAAACTTATAACTCTATTAAACAGTAAAGGTATCTATGGTGAGTAGAGGTTTGCTGAAACAACCCTTACAGTTATAAATCAGGAGGCAAGGTGGCAAGTCCATTAGCAATATCCTTATCTTCTTAAAATTCAATCAATTATCATTCGCCAAGTGCCTTATTGTACTTTTTCTGGTATACTCGCTTCCAACTTGAGACAGTTTCTACCATCTATTTGCAAACTATAGTCTACACGATCCATTAATCTATTCATAATTAACCATCCATAACCACTTTCCTGTTTAGCTTCTGGTGTTGGAGGATTATAATTCCCTGTATGATAGCCTTGACCATAGTCCCAAATTTCTAAAGCAATGTCACGATCTTTAATTTCTAAGCGTATTAGCACTGGCAGATGAGGTTGATCTTTATGAGCATGACGAATCACGTTGGAATAAGCTTCCGCCAGCACCAAGCGTAAACGGTTGGATTGACGAGGCCAATCAATATGTTCTCCTAGCTCTACTTCTAAACTGCTTAATAACCAATGTTCGACAATAGTTAAAAAATTGAGGTTGCTTGGCACCTGAAGCTCAGTTTTCATAAATTCACAGAACCTCCAGAGATAGTATAGTTTGATCATCTTCCTGAACTTGATTATCGGCTCGGATATAAGCCAATAAGGTATTTAGGTCTAGTTGGTCTTTATGCTCCTGTAGGAGTTTCCATAAACCTTCTTGTTGCAGCATTACACGAATTGGTTCTCCACCATCATTAGATTCTTGAACCACTGTAGCTTCAGTGATGCCATCACTTGTGAGTAGGAATACATCTCCTGAGTCTAAGTCTATAGAACCTGCTTTGCCTTTCCATATTGGTAATATTCCTAGGGGAATACCACGGTCTTTGAGGAAATTTGGTTTTACTTCCTCGGAACCTTTGTTTCCAGCAGCTACCAGTGCCGTTTTAGACCAAACCAAAGGATATATATGGCCAGCATTAGCATAAGCTAATAATCCAGTTTCTGGTGTATAGCGAGCCAAGACCATTGTAATGAAGCAATTATTACTAATTAAATCATCTGAAAGACTACTGTTGAGATTTTGCATTACTTCGTAGGGATCTGGGGGATTTTCTTGAGAAAGTTCTCGCCTCATTACAGAAATAGCACTAGCCATAAATAAGGCAGCAGGTACTCCCTTACCAGAAACATCTCCTAATGCTAACCAGATTTCTCCTTGAGAGTGAGTATAAACTTCAAAGAAATCACCTCCTACTTCTCTAGCTGGATAGCAACAACCTTGTATCTTCACTGTTTCAAAGTCTGGCCAACTTTGACGTAATAAGTTGCTTTGTATCTGACGAGCTACTTCTAGCTCATTACGCATTTGTTCAGCAAGTTCCCTAGTCTTTTGATAGAGTTGAGCTTGGGATAATGCTAAGGCTCCTTGCTCTAGTACACTTTCTATAAGATTGACATCTTCAGTAGACCAGAAGTTATTACTATTTTCTTGATTAAGAGCTAAAACTGCTAGTAAATCTTGCTGGTAAATCAGAGGGAATATTAATTTACAACTACTTTTTTCTGAACCTTCTTCAAAGTAAGTTTGGCGATTATCTAATACCTCCAATAATAATTCTTCAGTAATTGGAAAGTTGTTTTGAGGATTTTCAGAGTGTTGATAAGAAAAAAACTCAGACATGAGGCGATCGCCTGCTGCTGGCCATAATCTAGCTTCTGTTGCCGCAAAAGTCCGGCCCACTGTCTCAACTATTGTCGATAACATACTAGAGTAATCCAATGATTCTCTAATTGCACTCATAACCTCATTCAAAATAGACTCTCGTCGCAGAGCAAGAGTCAAAGCATTAGTGCGTTGCTTCACTACTTTGTAAGTTTCTGAAGCTTGTTGAACTACTACTTTTAGTTCTTCTGGATTCCAGGGTTTTGTAATATACTTAAATACTTTACCTGAGTTAATTGCCTCTACTAAATCCTCTACATCTGTATAGCCTGTAAGTAGAATCCGAACTGTATCTGGAAATCTTTCTAGGGTCTTGCCTAAAAACTCTGTACCATTCATTTCTGGCATTCTTTGGTCAGAGATAATTATTGCCATTTCTCCTTCAGCATCTAAAACGTCCATTGCACTAAAGGCGCTATCTGTTTTATATACTTTAAAGTCCCGCCGAAACGTCCTGTACAACAAATCTAGGTTGTCTGGTTCGTCATCGACTACCATCAATTTCAGTTTCCTATCTCCCCGACTCATGCTATAATCTGGCTCCCAGAAATTTTTTTAGTTCTCACACTGTCATTTTGGTCGTTAGAGTATCTTATAAGAAAATATTTTTGTTTTACCAAAATATAATAGCTGTAAACTTTGAGAAATTTCGGCATCAATTTTTATGGTCATTAGTCTTATGTAAAGAATTAAATATTGAGTACATTTATGACTTCACATAAAGTTGTAATCTTTAATCAATTTAGTTTTGATTGATATGATTGACTATTTCCATCCTTTTCTGTGTTGGAAATAATCTTGATAATCCACAATATAAAGTACGATTTAGCAATTCAGTTTTTCTATGTATATTTTGTGCAAATTCCCTGATATAGAACTAGCTGAACTTTTCTGCCAATCTTAGTTTAGCAGAACGTGCCCGTGGATTCATTGATATTTCATTATCTTGAGGCTGGATGGGTTTTTTTGTCAACACCTGTAAAACGGGTGAGTCTCTCAAACCATGTTTGACCAAACGGTCTTCTAGACTATGAAAGCTAATAATTCCAATTCTACCCCTATTTTTTAGCCAGCTAGGAGCATTCTTCAGGAAAGTTTCTAGGCTAGAAAGTTCCTGATTTACTTCTATTCTGAGAGCTTGAAAAACACGAGTAGCTGGATGTATCCTACCATAACGGTATTTCCTTGGTACAGAATGGGCGATCGCTTCTGCCAACTCGGTTGTGGTTTCAAAAGGACGACGTTCTACTATTCTTCTAGCAATACGTCTAGATAGACGTTCTTCCCCATAAGTATAAAAAATATTTGCTAACTTGGCTTCTTCCCAATGATTAACTATTTCGGCTGCTGTTATAGTTTGTTGCTGGTTCATGCGCATATCTAATTTAGCTCCATACCGGAAACTAAAGCCACGTTCTGGGGTATCCAACTGTACAGAACTTATACCTAAGTCTGCAATTATACCATCAAACTCGATATTTTTCGGTTGATAATCAGCAAAATTACCATGCCAAAATTGGATATTAGAGCTGTAATCGACTAATGAGGTTTGACAATAGGCGATCGCTTGTTCATCTTGGTCAATAGCTACTACTTTAACGTCTAGGGCTGAAGCTAAAATTAACTGAGTATGGCCACCGAATCCCAATGTTGCATCTAAGTAGATACCCCCTGGAGAGATAGCCAAACCCGTAATTAACTCATTACTTAAAACTGGTACATGGTTCATTAAGTCAAAAGTCAAAAGTCAAAAGTCAAAAGTTTAGTATTTTATTAATTCTATCTGGTTCCACTCACTTGGTCTATCTATAATTGTTTAAGTCTACGTCACAAAACCTAAAAACAGATTTGAAAGTATGGGAAAAATGTAGAGCTTCAAAGTTTTGATATGGGTTTCTAACCAAGGAGTCTAGAAGTCTGTTGACAGCCTTAAAACATAACGTGATTTATCATGCTATAGGCTGACTAAAGAATCGAGGGTATTTTAACGCCTTAATATATCAACAATAACATTTAGCCTCTAGCCTCAAAAAACTAAGGCCAAATAATTCGGCATAAACAGCAATCATAGGAGAATATTCAATATGAGCCAAATTCAAACTAGAACCGAACCCATGGTCATTAACATGGGGCCTCATCATCCCTCAATGCACGGGGTGTTAAGGTTGATTGTCACATTAGATGGAGAGGATGTAGTTGACTGTGAACCTGTGATTGGTTACTTACATAGGGGCATGGAGAAGATTGCTGAGAGCCGCACTAATACAATGTTTGTCCCCTATGTTAGTCGTTGGGATTATGCTGCGGGAATGTTTAACGAGGCCGTAACAGTTAATGCCCCGGAGCAATTAGCGGATATTGAAGTTCCCAAAAGGGCCAGTTATATCCGGGTAATAATGCTGGAACTAAACCGAATCGCAAATCACTTGTTATGGCTTGGGCCATTCTTGGCCGATGTGGGTGCGCAAACTCCTTTCTTCTACATCTTCCGGGAACGGGAAATGATTTATGACTTATGGGAAGCTGCAACGGGTTATCGAATGGTAAATAATAATTATTTCCGTATTGGTGGGGTAGCTGCTGATTTGCCTTACGGTTGGGTAGATAAGTGTGAGGATTTTTGTGATTATTTCTTGCCGAAGGTTGATGAGTATGAACGTCTGATTACTAATAACCCTATTTTCCGTCGCCGGATCATGGGGTTGGGTGTGATTAGTCGGGAAGAAGCGATTAACTGGGGGCTTTCTGGTCCTATGTTACGAGCTTCTGGAGTCAAGTGGGACTTACGGAAGGTTGACCACTATGAATGTTACGACGATTTTGATTGGGATGTTCACTGGGAGAAAGATGGAGATTGTTTGGCAAGATATTTGGTGCGCATTCGAGAAATGCGAGAGTCAGTCAAGATTATTCGTCAAGCTATTAAAGGACTTCCTGGTGGACCTTACGAAAATCTGGAAGCAAAACGGATGGCTGAGGGGCCTAAGTCTAAGTGGAATGATTTTGATTACCAATTTTTAGGTAAGAAAATACCTCCCACTTTTAAGATTCCTAAAGGTGAACATTATGTTCGGATTGAAAGTGGTAAGGGAGAGATTGGTATCTATATTATTGGTGATGATAATATGTTCCCTTGGCGCTTTAAAATTCGGGCTGCTGATTTTGTGAATTTACAGGTTTTTCCTCATATTTTGCAAGGTGCAAAAGTGGCGGATCTTGTGGCTATTTTGGGTAGCATTGACATTATTATGGGGTCTGTAGATAGATAAGTAAAGTCAAAAGTTAAAAGTAAGAAAATGTTATAAAAAGCTAAAAGTTAGAAAGATTTATTCATTTTCTGCTTTTGGCTTTTTTGTTTTTTTTGAAGAAGGAAGAAGAAAGAAGGAAAGTACATTGGTCTATAGATCGATACCTTATGACTTTTGATATGATCTGAATCCTACCCTCTGGCGGGATACTTCAGGAAATAAATTTATTATTGCTCTATACGCAATAGTCAGGAAAATTTCACCACTCATCACCTCTGGTTGGATGCTTCAGAGAATGAATTTATTATTGCTCTATACGCAATAGTCAGGAAAATTTCACCACTCATCACCTCTGGTTGGATGCTTCAGAGAATGAATTTATTATTGCTCTATACGCAATAGTCAGAAATAATGTTTTTGGGAGGGTTACTGAAAATTCCCTTTACAAAAACAACTTCTGACTTCCTTAAAAATTATGGCATGGCTACCAGGAAAAAAACTTTACGGAAATCGCTACATTATTCAAAAAGAATTAGGCAAAGGTGGCTATAGTATCACTTATATTGCTAAAACCAACAAAGGCGAGCTAGTAGTTATTAAAACTCTGAAAGACGAGATATTTAAAGACAAAAATCTCACAAATTTCCTAGAAAAATATCAGCAAGACTTTCGAGATGAAGCTTTGCGACTTGCTCTTTGTCAACATCCAAATATTGTGCAGATAAAAAATGTTTTTACTGAAGAAAAACATCCCTGCATTGTCATGGAATATGTAGCAGGAGAAAACTTAGAAAAATTAGTCCGACGAAAAGGGAAATTATCAGAAAGTGAGGCATTAATTTACATTCAGCAAATAGGAGAAGCTTTAACAGTAATTCATGCCAAAGGTTTATTACATCGGGATGTTAAACCCCAGAATATTATTGTCCGTAATATTAACAATAACCCCCAAGCAGTTTTGATTGATTTTGGCATTGCCCGTGAATTTATTCCAGACGTTACTTTGACTCAGACTATAGCAGGTTCAAATGGCTTTTCTCCCATCGAACAATATGCAGAAAAGGCAAAGCGAGGAGAATTTACTGATGTTTATTCTTTAGCAGCAACTCTTTATTATTTAGTAACTTCTGAAGTTCCCATTCCGGCACCCGCACGAGCAGCAAGAATAGCTCTTAATCCACCACAACAATTTAATCTGAAAATTAGTCTTGACTTTCAAGAAACCATTCTTAAAGGTATGGCATTTCATCCGGAAGAGCGTCCCCAGTCAGTGGTGGAATGGTTATCATCTTTTACAGAGGTTAAAAGTCAGAAGTCGAAAGTTAAAAATAAGATTTTATTGACTGAAAATCTTGAGAATACAATAATTTCCCAAGATTATTTCCTATCTGAAAGTTTGGTTAACTCTTTAAAGGAAACACAAATTGATTATAGGCAACTAGAAAATTTTCTTGCTTCCCAAAAATGGCAAGAAGCAGATGCAGAAACCAGAGAAATAATGCTGAAAATTTTAGGTCGAGAAACCAGACAATGGGGAACAAAAGCAGAAATAAAAAAATTTCCCTGCACAGAGTTAAGTATTATCGATCGACTTTGGATTAAATATAGTAATGGTAGGTTTGGTTTCAGCGTTCAAAAAGGAATTTGGCAGAGTATTGGCGGTAAACCTGATGCTGACCAGAATATTTATATGAGGTTTGTTGAACAGGTAGGATGGCGAGTAAATGAAAACTCGTTATCTTGGTTTGATTTGAATTTTAATATTCATGCACCAGTCGGACATTTGCCCTGTGGAGTAGGGCGAGGAATGGTAGATTTTGGTTTTGCTTTTTTATCTCGGATAGAAACTTGCGGACTTGAGGAACCGAAAAATATTTCTCCTAATATTACTGGCAAAAAAGAAATAGACTACTCTCCTCTGAGAAATTTTTTAGCTGAAGGAAAATGGCAAGAAGCAGATAAGGAGACTGTTGCTTTAATGTTGAAAGTAGCAGGTAAAAATCAAGATGAAAAGTTGACTATTTTAGATATGGAAAGTTTTCCATGTTCAGAGCTAGAGAAAATTAATCAACTTTGGGTAGATTATTCTCAAGGAAGTTTTGGTTTTAGCGTCCAAAAATCTATATATTTTGATGTAGTAAAAAATATTGAGAAGAGGTTCGGCAAAAATCGTAAATATTACAAAATGATTTGGCAAAATTTTAGCGATGTTGTGGGATGGGAAGTACAAGGTCAGGCAAAATATTATAGCGAACTAGATTTTAGTTTAAATGCACCTATTGGTCATTTACCTGTTTCATGGTGTGTGAAATTTAAGGTGGAAAATTTTGGAGTAGGAGTCTGGCGAGAAACTTTTTTTAATCGTATTAATAATTGCCTACTTCATTCAGAAAAATTCCATCTTGAGCAGGTCAATAAAAATTCAATAAAAAATAGAATTAAAATTATCCAAGGTGATATTGCTCGACAGGAAGTTGATGCTCTTGTGAATTCTACAGACCGCGATCTTTCTGCTGGTTCAATGGTATCTAATTCTATTCATAAAATGGCTGGAATAGAACTTAAAGAAGCTTGTCGAAAATTGATTACTTGTGAATATGGAGAAGCGAAAATTACCAGTGGTTATAATTTATCTGCTAAGTGGATTATTCACACAGTTGCAGCTAGATGGCAAGGTGGAAATTTAGGAGATAAGAATACATTGATGAAATGTTATCAAAATAGTTTAGCTTTAGCAGAAAAATATGCCATTAAAACAATTGCCTTCCCTACTATTGCTACTGGTGCTTTACATTTTCCGGTGGAAGTAGCAGCAAGAATAGCTATAACTGAAGTGATGAAAATTTTATTAGAAAGTCAATCTATTGAAAAGGTGATTATTGTTTGCTTCAAGATTGAGGTTTATGAAAAATACTTAGAAGTTTTCCGTGAAATAATAGAGTAGAGAGTGGGGTAGTAGAGGAGTAGGGGAGTAGGAGAGTGAGGGATAAATAAACATAAGAATAATTATTGCTCTGCTGATTAAACATCAAACTTTTACATATAAATATTTTAGCCTTTTTCGAGATTTTAAAAAGAGCTAAATTTTCAGTTTTACTAGCTGTAAAAAATTAGCATTTTGAGCAGAAAATATTATATATATTCACACTTTACAAATTCTGTTTTTTTCAGCAAATCCTAAGTAGAGTATTGTTTTTTTACACTTGTTATAAAGTTACTTTACCTGCTAAAATAATTTCATCAAAGTTATGGATATTTTGTCAAATAAAAATGAGTAGAATACTAGCATTTATCTATGGTGTAGTTTGTTATTTAATATCATTGATAGCTTTTCTATACAGTATTGGCTTTATTGGCAATTTAATAGTACCAAAAACACTAGATTCCAATTCGGATGATTCTCTGATTAAGGGGTTATTAATTGATATTTTACTAATGGGTGTGTTTGCTATTCAACATAGTCTCATGGCACGTCAAAGTTTCAAGAAATGGTGGACAAAAATAATTCCAGAACCTATAGAACGTAGCACTTATATTTTAATGTCAGGTCTGGCATTATTACTGTTATTTTGGCAATGGCATTCTCTCGGTGGAATTATTTGGAATATACAAAACCCAATAATTTATAACATTATTTATGGCATCTTTGCCTTAGGATGGTTAATTGTTTTCCTCAGCACATTTATGATTAACCATTTTGATTTATTTGGTTTGCGACAAGTATATTTATATTTGCGTGGTCAGGAATATGAATATTTAGGATTTAGAACTCCAGGATTTTATAAATATATTCGCCATCCAATTATGTTGGGTTTTGTTATTGCTTTTTGGGCAACTCCATTAATGACAGTTTCTCATCTAGTTTTTGCTGTAGGTACAACTATTTATATGTTAGTAGGTATTAAATTAGAAGAGGAAGATATGATTTCTATTTATGGAAATTTATATCAGGAATATAGGCAGCAAGTTTCCATGTTAATTCCTGTGCCAAGGATAAAATAGAATTCAGAATTTGGAATTAGTAAATTTACGTTTAATTCTAAATTCTACATTTTAAATTCTAAATTCCATGCAATATATTGATATTTACCATGAACAAAAAGAAGAATAAACCTTGGGATGAAAACTGGGAAATTACTAAAACAATTGGTAGTGGCGGGCAGGGTAAAACTTTTTTAGTAAAACCTACAAAAGATAAAAAAGACGTGTTTCTGCACAATCAATATGTTCTCAAAAAACTTATTAAGCAAAATGATAATGAAAGACGTGGAAGGATGTACAGAGAAGTTGCTGCTTTAAAGACACTAAATCATTCAGGGATACCAAAAATAGTTGATTCAAATTCGGAGCTTTTTGATTCAGATACTTATCTTTATATGGTAACTGAATTTGTGCCTGGTACAACTTTGTTTGAAGCGATAAAAGAGAAAATAATGAGCATACAAGATGCTGTTAATTTTGTAATTAAACTATTGGATATAGTTGAGTATTGTCATAAAATTGGAATAGTACATAGAGATATTAAACTTGACAATATTATGGTTAAAAATAATGATATAAACAATCCAGTGTTAATAGATTTTGGGATTTCATTCAATAAAGTTGATGATTATGACACTAGCTTAACACTCACAGGGCAACAACTAGGAAATAGATTTCTCTCACTTCCAAAACTTTTAGAAAAAAGTAGTTTGCAACGAGACTTTAGGTCAAATATAACGCAAATTTGTGGAATTTTTTTTTTATTATTACGGGAAAAAAAACTACTACCTTTTTATACTATGACGGAAAAAAACACATCAAAGAGAATAAATTAAACAGATTTTATTGGTTTTATCTGAATCTATAAATAACCAAGATAAATATAATTTTTGATAGAGTTTTTGATGTAATAATTGATTATCGCTGGCAGTCTATTCCTGCACTTAAAGCAGCTTTGATAGATATTATATAATCAGAAAATTCAGAAAGAGAATAAAAATGAAACTGTTTTAGAGAAAATAAGAAATTAGCTATCAGCTTCTACCTCTCATTCTGAACAGAGAGAATTATTTCACACATTAGTAAAACAAACTGTAAAACAAATTCCTGATGTAGTGAAAAATTTAGTTAAAGAACTAAGTTCTGACTTTGAAATAATGACTTCAGGAGCTTATGGTACAAGTTATTATAGGCTAATAACTTGGGAAAATTTCAAATTCTCTACACTACATCTTATGAGTGTAGAATTTAATAAGCTTGTAACGAAACGTTTTATGCCTAGCTTTGAAGCTTATATAACAGGAAACGAGTTGATATTTGTGTCAAAATTCAAAGAAAAAGAAATTGAGTTACTAAGAACTTCTGTCAGTGATGAACCAGATTTTACTGGCTTTACCGAGCGGCTAAAAAAGTTTTATTATGAGGGTGTAGAGAGTATACTTCCTTAAATTTATGAATCAACCACAACTAACTATCAACAACAGTAACGAAAATTTGTGTGAAATAATCCACCAACGCATTTCTGAATCTCCAAAAAAACAGATTACTTTTGCCGAATATATGGATTTAGTTTTATACCATCCCCAATATGGTTATTATGCAAGTCATCCTGTAAATATTGGCAAACAAGGAGACTTTTTAACCTCTCCTCATTGGGGTAGTGACTTTGGAGAATTATTAGCAGAACAATTTCTGCAAATGTGGCATCTTTTTCAAAGACCTAATAATTTTACTCTGGTAGAAATGGGTGCTGGTAAAGGAATTTTAGCCGAGCAAATTTTAGGTTATCTCCAACAAACACATTTAGATTTTTTCCAAAATATTGAATATCTGATTATTGAAAAGTCTGAAGTTTTAAAAGTGGAACAAAAACAAAGGTTACAGTCATATCAAGTGAGGTGGAGTGACTGGGATGAAATTCCTCATAATTCCATTACAGGATGTTTCTTTTCCAATGAGTTAGTAGATGCTTTTCCAGTGCATAAATTTATCATAGAAAATCAGGAAATTCGAGAAATTTATGTCACCTCTGACTCGGAGGGAAAATTTGTAGAAATAACTAATAAAATTTCTACTCCTGAAATTGCTGAATATTTTAAATTAGTCGATATAGATTTACTCTCATTTGCTGATGTTGAAGGTTATCAAAGTGAAGTAAACTTACAAGCTTTAGATTGGATAAAAATTCTTAGTGATAAATTGCTGAAAGGTTATGTATTAACTATTGATTATGGTTATCAAGCAGTACGTTATTATAATCCCGTTAGAAGAGAAGGAACTCTACAATGTTATTATCAACATCACCGAAATAATGACCCTTATTGGAATATTGGGCGACAAGATATTACCGCTCATGTTGATTTTACTGCTTTGGAAAAACAGGGTCATTTGTGTGGATTAGAAAATATTGGTTTTACTCAACAAGGTTTATTTTTAATGGCGTTAGGTTTGGGAGATAGATTAAATGAACTATCAAATAATCAAGGGTTTTCTATTGAGGAAGTTTTCCGACGTAGGGAGATATTACATTCATTAATAGATCCAATGGGGTTAGGGAATTTTGGAGTATTAGTGCAAAGTAAAGGTTTAACTGAAGAGGAAAAAAAGGAAACTTTGAAAGGTTTAAGTATGCCTCCAATGAGATAAATTTAAGAAGTTAAATATCCTCAAGAGGTATTTACGGCCAAATCTTCCTTAAAGCTTCTATAGACATTCCTGTTTCTTGCTCTCCATTGCCTTCTATATTACTAACTACACGGTTTCTTATATCCAAATTATTCAAAGTCTAAGTAATAAAATAATTAACAGGCTAGATACCAGGCAGGCAAAAGTTGTCCTGATAGAATTCCATAGGAGCCAACGTGCTTCAAAGTCCATACGAGCCGCTTTTTGTGCAGTTTCATCCAGATCATCAACATTCAGCGTTTGCAGTTTGTTATTCAAAGGTACGTTAATTGTGAAAGTTGGCAATTGAACAACTAAAAGGTAAACAAGTACCGCTAAGATTATCAGCAGACGCTCCACTCCCTCCAATTGCCCGATGCCAAGCACAGATGAGGCCACTAGAGCCACAATTGAACCAACCCAGACTAATACAAAAATTGGCTGATTATTCTGAATAATGCCATCCATTACCTGAAAAGCTCGGATAAACTCCCGATCGCTTAAAGTCTTGATCCCAGGCATAACTACTACAGCAAAAGCCAACACGAAACCTGCTACCAGGGAACACAGCAATGTAGCCAAGAGCAATGTAATCTTAAAGACTCCTTCTATTGATTCTATTGACATGGGAAAACCTCATCTTAACACTTTACTTATGAAAAAGAAAAAAACACTTTGAATAATTAGATTTAGTATTAATTTTATTCCTCTTAATTCGCCTAATATATTATAGGTATGTCTGTTTAATCCTTCAAAAATCCCCATACCGACTAATAATGTAAAATCTCCATCATTATTCACAATTATAGCGATATCTTATTGATACTGTTTTACTGTAATTCCTGAAGATCTTTAAAATCACCTCTTGCTTTTATCCTTTTCAATATTTCAATTGTTCGAGGTTGAATTTTTTGATGTTTATTATTGTCGGGAATTTTATCGACATTTTTAAGTGCTTCACCAGCAGTTATATGGGGATATTTCCGACCAATACCATATTCTGGTGCAGGATGAATAAAATTAAAACCTGTATCCATTCTAATACCAAATAAAATAACTCTTTCCCTAAACTGAGGTACTCCATGATCAGCAAAATTATATAGTTTAGGTTTGACTAAATAACCTGGAGATATACTTTCAAAATCTGATATTATTCGTTGAATTGCTTGATGTTTATTAGCACTTAATAAACCTTTGACGTTTTCTGCTATGAATGCCTTTGGTTGTTTCCGTTTAACAAATTCTAAAAAATAGGTATATAAATTGCCTCTAGTACCTTCTAAACCTGGACGCTTCCAAATCATTGAAAATTCCTGACAAGGGAAACCTCCTGTAATTAAATCTGCTTCAGGTACTTCACTAATATCTATATTCTCAATTGGATTATACTCAACAATGTCACCAATATTTCTATTATAAAGTTTGACAAGCATATAAATTAGAATCAATTGCCCAAACCAACTTAAATCCTGCATAGTGAAATGGTAAATCCATTCTTCCACAACCAGAAAATAAAGATATTATTTTTGGTGCTTGATTCCAATGAATATTTTCTAAACGTTCAATCAACATTTTATTCAAAAATAATATGACTAATGTATTCAACAAATTAAATTATAGTATAACTTATTGATAGCCAATTTTTTGTATCTGCAAAATATCAACAAAATATACTAGCTTTTGCAATGATAAACATTTATAGACAAAAATTCAAATTTAAGATATATTAATAAAGTTAAGAAAAAAAACGATAAAATACTAAAATCACAAAAATACCCACCAAATCATATTTTGGAAAGGAGATTAATCAATGAAAACTACTGAAGAAATAGGGCAAAAACACAGCCGTCACCGAGGACTCACAAAGACTGAGGTTGAGGCAAGTCGGCAAAAATATGGTTCTAATTTATTAACACCACCCAAGCGATCGCCATGGTGGAAATTATGGTTAGAAAAATTTGATGATCCAGTAATTAGGATTCTAATTATTGCTGCAGTTATTGCCATTACAGTGGGAATTTTTGAAGGGAATTATGTAGAAGGTTTAGGTATTATTGCTGCTATCTTGCTAGCTACAACTGTTGCTTTTTTGAATGAATATAAAGCTAGCAAAGAATTCGATATTCTTAATCAAGTAAATGATGAAATTCCCATCACAGTAATTCGGGATAAGAACGTGACAACTATTCCGAAAAAAGACTTAGTAGTAGGGGATTTTGTACTAATAGAAACAGGAGAAGAAATACCAGCAGATGGTCAAGTAATAGAAGCAGTTTCTCTACAAGTAAACGAAGCAAGTTTAACGGGAGAAGCGATACCTGTTACCAAAACAGCGGAGACAAATTTATCCTCTAATAACCATACTAACTACGCTTATCCTCCTAACCAAGTTTTGCGCGATACTATAGTCAATGATGGACATGGAATCATCGAAATCACAGCAGTTGGGGATGAGACAGAAATTGGTAAAACTGCTAGATGTGTTCTAGATATTACAGATGTAGAAACGCCTCTAAATATCCAACTCGAACGTCTTAGTAATTTGATTGGCATCCTCGGTTTAGGGATAGCAGTCTTAATTGATATCGCCTTAATCGCCAGAGGTATCCTCACAAGAGAACTCACTCTCACCTTAGGACAATGGTATATTATTAGTATCCTAGGCATTGGTTTAGCGATCGCCCTAACTAGAGTCTGGTTGCCAATAATCATAGATGGATTAGAATCAATAGGCAAAGAAATAGAAGTACCCGAATGGTTAGAAGATGATAGTGCCATCGCTTGGTTAAAAAATTTTCTGACTGCCCTGGCAATATCTGGCATCGGTATCGGAGTCGGTTATTATTTACAATGGGTTCCCAGCGCTCCCTCTGATTGGATAAGTACAGATATCGCCCTCAAGTTCCTCACATATTTTATGATTGCAGTTGCAGTCATCGTTGTTGCCGTACCCGAAGGATTAGCTCTAAGTGTCACCCTGAGTCTCGCCTACAGTATGCAAAAGATGACTAAACAGAATAATCTAGTTCGTCGGATGCACGCTTGCGAAACTGTCGGTGCTACAACGGTGATTTGTTCTGATAAAACAGGTACTTTAACTGAAAACAAAATGCAGGTGAGTGATGTACATTTTCCCAGTTTTAATTCTGGCACTCTCAATGATGACAATATTATAGTAGAAGCTATCTGTGCCAATAGTACAGCTAACTTAGAACACAGAAAAGGGGAAGAATCTATTCCTCTCGGAGATCATACAGAAGCAGCTTTGCTATTGTGGTTAGAAGAAAACAAAATTGACTACATTGACAAACGGGAAGATTTTGATATTATCAATCAGTTAACTTTTTCCTCAGATAGAAAGTACATGGCAACTCTCGGAGTTTCCCCCACCACAGGGGAAAAAATACTCCATATTAAAGGTGCGCCAGAACTAATGCTCGCAAGTTGCAATCAAATCCTAACCTCGGAAGGAGTTAAACCGTTTGCAGATTCTCAAAGAGTATCCATCGCAGCAGAGTTAAATAAGTATGAAAATATTGGCAGACGAACTTTAGGATTTGCTTATATTAAAGATCCTCAAGATTATCAACAAGGAAATGAACTGGAACAATATCATGATTTGGTTTTGCTCGGTTTTGTCGCGATCGCCGATCCAGTGCGAGAAGAGGTCCCGCCAGCAGTAGAAATCTGTCAAAAAGCTGGTGTGAAAGTGAAAATGATTACTGGAGATAGTCGTTTGACAGCAATGGAAGTTGCCCGTGAAATTGGTATTATGACTGAGGATGATACTAATGATTTGTGTATCCTTGGTACGAAACTCCGTGAGTTGGATGATGAAGCAGCTTTAGCAATGCTGCAAAAAGTGAAAGTCATTGCTAGAGCGCGTCCCCAGGATAAGCAACGTATTGTACAACTGTTACAAGCAAGTGGTGAAGTTGTGGCAGTTACGGGTGATGGCACCAACGATGCGCCTGCATTAAATCAAGCGCAGGTAGGTTTGTCCATGGGAAGTGGTACTTCGGTTGCCAAGGAAGCAAGCGATATTATCATTTTAAATGATTCTTTTGGCAGTATTGAAAATGCAGTAATGTGGGGGCGATCGCTTTACCAAAATATTCAAAAGTTTATCCTGTTTCAGTTAACAATAAATGTTGCTGCTTGTGGGATAGCTTTATTGGGTCCATTTATTGGAATTAATTTGCCATTTACTGTGATTCAACTATTGTGGGTAAATTTGATTATGGATACTTTTGCTGCATTAGCTTTAGCAACTGAACCACCCAATCAAAAAGTCATGGAGAAAGCACCGAGAAATCCCGAAGAGTTTATTATTTCACAACCAATGACGGTGAGTATTTTCTCAGTAGCGTCAATATTTTTAGTGTTTTTTGTCGGTTTCTTGCTATATATTCAGCAAGACAATGTAGTAACGCCTTACGAACTATCTCTATTTTTCTCCACATTTGTGATGTTGCAATTTTGGAATATGTTTAACGCCAAATGTTTTGGTTTAAAAGAATCTGCATTTTCTAGCATTAGTAAAAATGGCAGTTTTGTAGCCATCGCTGCATTAATTTTTGTCGGACAAATTGTGATGGTGCAATATGGAGGAAGTGTGTTTAGAACAGTTCCTTTATCTTTAAGAGATTGGTTAATAATTATTGGCGGTACTTCTGTTGTATTGTGGGTAGGAGAAATTTGGAGAATGATTCAAATGCGGTTTAAAGCTTCTTAAAAAGTTGTAGTGGCGCGTCAAGCTTAAAATGGTGGAATAAATTTTTGACTCTTTACTTTGAAAAATCAGCATCCTACCATTTTCCTAAAGTAACATTTAAGGCTTGATATCAAATCCGCTTGCTTCGGAGTAACAAGAAACCTGGTTTGTGGGATGTCAATGTTAGTATTGTCGGGTATTTGATACAAACCCGGTTTCTCCGCTTTTTTATACAGATACTACCGGATTTGATATGACACAGCAGTAGGGTGGCTTAATATTTGCCTTTCCTCTATTGAAAAAGTAATGGTGGTGCATAGTAATGGTATAGGAAATGTGGGAAAAAAAATATATTCTCACCATTACTATGTACGAGAAGAAAAAAAATTCTAATTAGATAGAACAGACTAATCCTTCAAATCACCATTTTCCAACCCTTGATTTTTCACTCTTTTTGCTAAGGAGAGAAAACCCCAAGCAGATTTTTCTTCAGTTTCATTAGTTGGTGGAGCAAGTACAGTTAAACCATTAGGAATACACTCTACCTCAATAGGAGTAGTACCAATAATTTCACCATCAAGCACAACTTTTTGCGGTGGATCTGTACTGACTTTTACCCGTTTTGTTCGCAAACCAATAGTATCTTCATGTTGAGCAGGAGTTTTAAATATTGCTGATCCAAACATTCTAACTCCAGCGTTAACAGCTTGCAGTCTACTATTGGAGGTAATTATCATTACTTCTAATAAACCATCATTCATAATTACTTCTCCCAAACCTTGAGCTAAAAATGATGTGGGCGGAGCTGCATTAGCAATAGTAATAGTGCCTGCTTGAAAAGTTTTGGTAACTTCGTCAATTTCTATTTCAATATCAAAAAGTTGCTGTTCTTTTAGTTGATCCCAACCTGCCATCATATATGCTAGGACTCCCCAACGATTTTTAGTTTCCCGATCTGCTCTTTCTATGGTTTCTGCTTCATATCCCACCCCCGCTAATAAAATCATGGTACGTTCGTTGCAATGTGCAACATCTATAACGCGAGTTTTGCCTGCCAAGATAACATCGCAAGCACTTCTAATAGGTGTAATACTGGGAATGCCTAATGCCATACAAAAGGCATTAGCTGTTCCCCTGGGAATTATACCGAGAGGGATATCTGTATTCACTAAAGCTCCAGCAACAGCAGAAACTGTACCATCTCCTCCAGAAGCAATAATTATATCTGCTTGTTTAGCGATCGCTAATTCTGTTAATTCTTCTGCTGTTTTGTCTGGGGTTGTTTGATGTATATATAAATGTAGATAAGGTTCGAGAAGTGACTTAATTAATGATAATTCTTGTTGAGCATTACCTTGACCAGATATGGGGTTAAATATTAGATGAGCAACAGTAGTTTGAATAAAACTGTTAATAATAGTTTCGGCAGTGGCAATATTTATGGCAATGGGAACATTATGTACCTGACACAAACGCAATAATAATTGGATATCGGGTTCATAAGATTGAGAGAATAGGTAGTCTACCAAACAAATAACAGCAACTACATTACCCGTAGTTACTTCTACAGCTATTTGAGCATCTCCTCCTAAAGGACCTGCTAATACAGAATTTATTTCTATACCTGTTTCTTGTAAAATATATTGGGCGGTATTTTCTGTCGCTACTAATTGATAGCGAGATAGTACAATTTTATGTTTTTTGACAAATTCAACTAAGTTATCTTTTTTACTGTCATAAGCAAGTAAAGCAATAGTGTTTGCCATAATTTTTGTCCTATAATTAATATACTATTTATCACTTATTTTATCTTGTTTTGAATTACTTTACCTGAACTAGAAAATGCTACAGCTTGGCTTCCTGAAACACCAACCATGACAGCTTCAACTATTGGTTCATTGACTTGTTTTTCTGCTACCCATTCTACTAAAAAATTAGCTCCTGATCCGCCAGTTTTGTCTTTTTGTTCTAAATAAAAATCCCGTGAAACTAAAGGATTTAATTTTAATGGATTTTGCAGATATTGTTTAACCAATTTTCCGTCTGTATCATAATATTTTACCCCAGTAATAATTATAGAATTTTCTAGGTCAGTGTTTCTAATACTTAGAGTTGCTGATAAATTATAAATTCGTTGTTGATTAGCGTAATATACATGAGAATATATCGGAACATAAATAGTCTGTCCTGTAGTTATTTCTAGATTTTCAGTGAGAATAATTTCTGTTTTTTGAGGAGATGGAGAATTAACAGCAATGGCAGTAGTATTATCCTGACTTGCTGGAATTAGTGGTTGTTGAACGATCTGAGCAGAACTACAAGACCAAAGTAATATTATAGCAATTGTGAGAAAAATACACTGCAATATTTGTTTCATTTTTCTTGTCAATATTGGTGAAATAAATCAGTTAAAATTACTGAATAATTAATAATTATTAATTAAATAATTCAGCTTTATTAGCTTTGCCTTGAAAGGGGAAAAAGCGGTCGTTTGCGGAGCATGACCTTAGGATAGGATGGCGAGTTTTCCCGCTCTTGCAGAGCCGCTAACGCTTTTCATGTCGCGCAG
>NZ_JBNHER010000111.1:0-2729 GCF_050015975.1 Dapis purpurea BLCC-M126
GTTTGGTAACAGCTAACCCTAAACCTGTACCACCATATTTTCTGGCTGTGGAACCATCTCCTTGTTCAAAAGATTTAAAAATGCTTTCTAGTTTATCACTCGGAATACCGATACCAGTATCAGAAACTGTAATCATTAGTTCTGGAGATTGCTGCTGATTTTGACTAGAGTCTTGATAAACTGAGATTTGTTGAGCAGAGTATATAGGATTATTGGTAATTACTGTAGCTGAGATTTCGACTTTCCCAGATTCAGTAAATTTAATGGCATTACTAATTAAGTTATAGAAAATTTGTTGGAGACGGTTTTCATCAGCACAGACGAGAGCTGAATTTGTGGGAATTGCATTGATTAACTGTAGATTTTTATTTTTAGTGATCAATAAATTTAAGGTGACTACTGTTTCTACAACTGCAAAAACATCAACAGCTTTAATTTGTAATTCCAATTTATTGTATCTAATTTTGGAAAAGTCAAGAATGTCGTTAACTAAATTAGAAAGACGACGAGCACTAGACACAATCATCCTTAAGTTTGAAGTTATGAGAAAATTTAGGTTTTTGGTTTGCCCTTCTAGAAGAAATTCACCAATACCAATAATGCCATTCAGTGGAGTTCGTAATTCATGGGAAGTGTTAGCTAAAAATTCGTCTTTAAGGCGATCTAGTTGTTTAAGTTCTTGGTTTTGTGCTTCTAGGGTTTCAAAATAATTTTTGAGTTGAGTAGTCATCAGATTAAAAGATTTAGCAAGTTCTCCTACTTCATCACTACGATTAATCTTGAGAGTGTTTTCCCATTTGCCTTTAGCGATTTCTTTAGCAGCCGAATTAAGTTGTAATATTGGTTTAGTAATCCAGTGAGTAGTGACTATTCCTACAGATACAGCTAGAATCAGAGCACCAAGGCTTAATAAAATCGTGGTACGGGTATTAGCGTTAATTTGTGCCATGAAGTCATTTTCAGGAACGACTACAACTACTAACCAATCAATACCTTTACCATCCTGAACAGGCATAATGCTAGTGTAATGCCAAACCCCATCAATAGAAAAATTGAGTTGTTGATCTTGTTCAATTTGATTAAAATCACCGAACTTCTGTTTTAAATATTTGGCAGTAGCACTTACTGTAATATTATTACTATCAATAGCAGGTAAGCGTTGAATTTTTTTATTTTCAATAACTCTAGTACTTAGAAATGGTTGGGAAATCTGGGAACTAACAACTAAATCTCCCGATCGCTCCATAATAAAACTTTGTCCATTAGGACTAATATTTAATTGCTTGAGGAATTCTGTAATCCTGGTTAAGCTTGTCTGATTTGCTAAAACCCCGATTAACTCCCCAGTAGAATTAAAAATTGGTCTGACAGCGGATATATCCAAAGATGTGTTGGAGCGGGAGAAAGCTGGATAAATCGAACTCCATGTAGGTTTACCAAGTTGTTTTGCTGCTTGATACCAGGGGCGAATGCGGGGGTCATACTCTTTAACTTTTACAAATTTCTTGGCATTACCATTATTGTCTAGCTGATAAATTTCACGAACTGGTTGAGTAGCTGTAGTACGAATTCGGAAGAGAATTTCACCGTTGTCAGGATTAAGTTCAACCCCGATAAACTCTCCCTGTTCGTTACCAAAAAAAAGATCGCTTTCCAGGTTTCCTTCTTTGATGATATTCCAGAAATAAAGTCGCATTGCCCCAAAATTGTAGACATCTAAATTACCACTTTCAATAGCATCATTGGTTACTCTTAGCACTTGATATGATTTGTTAACATACTCTAGAACGTGTTGTTTAATACGAATGCTAATTTCCTTGGTTAACTGATTCGCTAGTGTATAGACGGATTCGCGTCCATTGGTAAAAGAAAAATATCCTACTAATCCAACAGCAGTCACAATTTGCAGAATAAAGGAGACAATGAGGACAGTTTTTAGGGGAAGTTTGTTAAACATTTTGCCCAAGTTGGTATTATACTAATTATCAAAAATAAAGCTATAGTTTCAAACTACTTTAACTACTTTGGAATTAGGGTAGGTTATCAAGATATAATACTAATTTATAAGAATGATTACAAAATCATTACAAATAGGTTTTATTGCACTATAAATATAGCAAATTTTCATCTCTGACTTTCCTTTTTTATATAGAAGCCATTGGGTATCTTTGCAAAGTGGCATAGTAGTCAGGAGTGAGAAATCAGGAGATCGAGTCTATAAAAAGGTAGAATTTAGGGCCTTATATTCACCATCTCCCCTACTTACCTACTCTCTAGGCTTTCCCCTTTTCTCCGTCTTCCCTTTCTTCCCACATGAACCACACTCTCGTTCATAGATCCCAAATGCGTTCTATATAATCGGGTTATAAAGTATATCTATGTGACTAAGAATAAGCAGGCATCAAATAAATAGTAAAGCATTTGAGTATCAAAGAGCATATTTCTGCAGAAGAAATGGAGAAGCTTTATCGAGGCGGTAGAGATGTGGTAGAACGATTTCAGTGATATATTGTCTGGCTGTTGGCCAAAGGATCTAACCTACATTCCTCTTGAGTTAAGAAATGTGAGGTACAACAAAAGATAGTAAGGCGAGATTCATTAATTGATAATTGATAATGGATAATTGATAATTGATAATTACCTCTGGTTAAAACCGTTACGGAATTGAAGATTGGGAAATTCAAGAGCACTTTTCTCTTGGTCGATTGGATATGGCGTTTAGCGTTCCG
>NZ_JBNHER010000112.1:0-49602 GCF_050015975.1 Dapis purpurea BLCC-M126
ATTTCTATAGCTTGTTGGTACAAAGGTTCCGCTGCTTCGTATCTCCCTTGAGATTCATATAATCCTGCTAGGTTGTTGTAGACAGTTGCAACGCCAGGATGATCTTTATCCAGCCGTTCTTCTGCTATTTCTCTACCCTTCTCTAACCAAGGTTGTGCCTGTAGATCAAATCCTTGACCTTCATAAAACCGACCTAACCCAAGAAAAGGAAACATCAAATCATCATCACTCAAATACTCAGTCAAATGCAAATGTTCCGCCACTTCCATAATATGGGGAATATCAATCTCAACTTCCTTAGCTTGCTTCTGTGTAATATTCTCAGGAATTTTCCTCGCCGCCTCCACGATCGCCACAACAAAACCACGTTTCAACTCATCTACCTCTGGATATTCTCTCAATTTTATCTGCAAAAATTCCCGCACCAGAGGATGAAAACTATAAATCCCAGACTCAACACCCTTCAACAAATGCAGATTTAGCAAATCCCCAAGAGCAATTTCCCAAACCTCCAACTCCTCATCATCCTCTATCCCATCCAACGACAAATGAATAGGTGCCAAAGCATACAACCCCAACCTCAAACCTATTTCTTGAGTCTTTTCATCTAACCTATCCCAACTCAAAGCGATCGCCTCTGCCACACCATGAGGATAATTAATCAACTCATTAGCTGACATCGCCCGATGTTCCAGACTTTTTCCCTGTAAACGCTGGAGCATTTTTTTCAAAGCTAAATTATCCCTATTCAAAGACTCCCAATACTCATCCAAATACCGCCCCACCAATTCGATCGCCAGAGGCAAATAACCCAACCATTTCAAAATTTCCCTTGCTTTTGCTTCTTGGGGTTCTGTTAAAACTCTATCTCTAGCAATAATTGACTTTAACAACTCCATCGCTGCCAAAGGTTTCAAAACATCCAGACGCAACTCTCGAAATGCCGAGCCAAAACTTTTACGAGTCGTCAGTAGTACCCGAAACCGATAGTCTGGAGGTAAAAAAGGCTTTACCTGATTTTCGTAGTCAGTCACATCATTATAAATAAGTAACGCCTCTCCCTCAGACCATTTTTGCCAACAGTAGCGCAACCTTCCCTCTAAATTTTCGTCTTCTGGAAGAATAAGTCCGAGATTATTCTGAGCAAACCTGAGAATCTGAATACCCACATTCTCTGCAGGTACCTCCAACCAACAGATACCACCAGGGTAAGCAGACTTATGAGCAAGAGCGTATCGACGGGAAAGTTCCGTTTTACCCACACCCCCCATTCCTGAAACAGAAGCAACAGCAACCCGTTGATTATTTTTCAGCAATTCGTGGAGTTCGGCAAGTTCCTTTTCCCTACCGACAAAAACTTTATTGTCTAAATATTCCTCCCCAGGAATATAGTATTTTTGGTTAGGATGTTGAGATTGGGTACTTTTCTTTGTCGGTTCCCCTACCGACGACTTCAGTCAAAAATTAACTGGAGCATTAAATGTAGGATTCTGAATAACTACATTATTATCTTTAATATCCCTATTTACAGAACTCTCGGTAATAGTGCTTTCCTGAAACAGAGCATGAATATTCTCAGCAGTTACCCCTCCTTGAGACTTCATTTCTTCCAACTTCGCCTCAAGATTTTTCACATATTCTGGATGTTCCTCTTTAGCAACGGCAACCACATCAATAATATCTTGGTTAAGTTCGGAGTTTTGATTGGCCACTGCCTCCAGTTCCCGTATTGCTCGCTCAAAATCTTCAGGAAAAGGATTTTCTTGTGCAGGTTTCAAAGCACGGAAAGTATCGGCAGGCATTCCTTTTACCCGTTGCCATAACTTACCCGCTTGCTCAAAAGTCTTTTCGCTCAAACCTTCCCCTGCTTTTTCGACATATTTAACTAAAAAAGGATAGGCGATCGCTGCTACAGTTAATTCTATAGGTTCCATTATTTTTACTCGTTGTTAGATAATTAAAAATTAAGTCTATTATGTTAGATGGAAAGTCTAATTGCTGACTATTCCTTATTATACCTCTCCGAAAATTAATCTCAAACGTCTGAATTTACTAACCAAAAACTTAGTTCCCGGAAATGTTTATTATGTAGAAGATGTAAGAAATGTTAATTAATATTGATAAAAATCATCCACGAATATTAGAAGGTTTAGATATTTGGTTACGCCTTGGCTTAATCTCCGATGATGAAGTTAGGCAACTCTGCCAAAAATATCTAAGTACCCCTCTACCACAAGTTATCAAAAAAGAGAAATTAGTAACTAACACTCAAAAACCTCAAACAGAAATAGATTTACAGCCAACTACCCCTAAAACTTCTACTGTAAAATCTCCTAATTTAATAACTCAAATATTACAGTCATTAATGGCAGAATTAAGCTTGCGATGGCTGCTTTTTTTAGGTTTATTTTTAGTAGTCGTTTCTTCTGGCTTACTTGCTGCCAGTCAGTGGGAAAAATTTCCTCCTACCGGACAATATTTAGTCCTTTTAGCATATACATTATGCTTTTTTGGAGCGACAGTTTGGACGAGAAAAACAGGAAACTTACGTTTAACTTCCGAGACGTTGCGAATTGTGACATTACTGTTAGTACCTGTGAATTTTTGGGCAATAGACGGCTTGGGTTTATGGGGTAATATTGGGGAATGGTTAATAGTAGGATTGGCTTCTTTTTTGCTTACCAGTATCATCGTTTATTTTGACAAAAAAATCAGTAATTATCTTTCTAAACAGTGGATTTCGATTGCTGCACTAAATTTGTTAGGTCTGAGTTATTTACAGTATGGATGGAGATTTTCTGGATTTCCTATTTTGGCAATTTATTTAGGCGTTATTGGTACAGCAATAGCCACTATTTATCATAACCAAACTCAAAGAATTACGGAAACAAAAGAAGTTGAAAATCAAACTAATACTGGAGACCCACTCACAGGAATTGCCATTGTAGTTTATGCAGTCTTAATTTTACTAGCTAGAGGAATTTTTGTTGCTAATGTAGAGCTTGCCAAATTAGGATTAGCCTTGGGAATAAGTGGTTGGATATTATTGAAAAATAACATCTCCAATCAAATTAAACAAAAATTATTTATACAAAATCGGATTGGGATTAGTTTGTTATTTCTTGGTTGGTTAGTTTCAGTATATGCTCAACCTTGGCAAGCATTGATAGTTAGTATTATCGGCTTATTGTTATTAGCTGAAAATCTGCAAAAATCTTGGCGGAGAATTGAACTATCTGCAATTTTTCTAATTGGTTTACAAATAACTTGGTTAGGGTGGCGGTTAATTCCAAGTGCAACTAGACAAACTTTAGTCGCTACAACAACTCAAATTTTTAATGCCCAAAACTCACCAGAATCATTACTTAGTTTAGCTTGGTTTCCCTACTTAATATTTATGGTCTGGCTGACAGATTGGATTTATCGCCATCAACAAGTTAATTTAGGTAAGTTTAGTGAAAAAATCTGCTTAGGGTTTGGAGTATTTTTAAATATATTATCCTGGCAAAATCCTCTAGTTATATTTCTGAATTTATTAGCTTCAACTATTACTCTTGCCATTTTCACATCTCGTCGTCAACCCACCAGAGTTGCTCTTGTTTATTTGAGTCATATCACTGGTTTATTATCAATATTTTCTGGAATTAATTATTTCTTACCAGATTTAAGTTTAGCAGTATGGGCAATAATTTTCTTAGTAATGATGGTGAGTGAATGGGGAATATTTATATTGCAGACCAAGATAACATCAGAAACAAGAATAGTTACACCTACTTCTTCTATCTCATTGTTAAGTTGTTTCTGTTTAAGTGCTTGGCATCTGGGTTTAATTTTAGCAACTATAAGTTATATTTTGCTGTTGGGTAACTTAGGAAATTTTCAACCTAATATTTGCACGGTTATTAATTGCCAGTTATCACCAGAATGGCGAATTATTTGGTTTATTACTCCTTTAGCTTTAACAACTATTTCCAGCAGAATAATATCTTTCATAAAAATCGCAGGTGAATTAAGTATCGCTGCTGTAATTCTTCTACAAACTTTAACTTTATGGCAGCCAGAAACTCGATTGTTTGGTTTGGGTTTAGGCATAGTTTTAATGTTTATTAATACCAAATATTTACTAACTCAAACAACAGCAAATATTACGGTAGGTTTTGTCTTAACTTTTATAAGTGTTGGTTTATGGGAAGGTGTTTTAGGTTTGCCTCCTGTTTCTGGTTTAGACTGGTTATTAATTCTTGGTTTCTATTTAGTAAGTTTATGGTTATTGTACTCTCGAATAGTTCAATTATCAGGGAAGTTATTTAATATTTACGCCAAAGCATTAGATCGTTGGGCGATAATTTTGTGCAGCCTAGAATTAATCGTATTAACAATCCACTCTTTCGGAATTTATTCAGAAATTGTCAATCCCTCAATCATAGTAATTATGTCTGCTTCTCTGACATTATTTGCCATTGGTTATCGAGGATGTATTAAACAAACAACAGAAAACTCATCTATTACATTTAGTCTGAATAATTTTGTTCAATCTAACGTTACAGTTTATAGTTTCGCTTGGGGTTTGGAATTATTGACAGTAGAAACTTTAGGCTTAGTCAATAAATCTGTAATTAGTTTAGCGATCGCTAATTTAGCATTAGGATTACTCACTCAATTTTTAGGAGACTGGTTACAACGAAAAGTAGGCATAAATAATCTGTCTAAATGTTGGCAAATAATCCCATTACTCTATGGTATTTTAGGTGCTTTATTCCGTGTCAATATTTTCGATAGCTGGACAGGTTTAACTTCTTTAGCTTTATCATTTATATTAATTGGTGTAGGTAGAAGAAAAGCCACATTCAAACCAATATTATACTTAGGTATTCTCGGAATATCTGTTTCTGCTGCCGAACTACTTTTCTATCAAGTTTCTTCTCTACCATTAGGAGAAAAATTAGTTGCTTATGCCACCATTGGTACAACTATCACTTATAGTTATCGCTTATTATCGCCCTGGTTATCAGATTACTTAAAACTCACAACAACAGAAATTAAAAATATTGCCAATATACATTGGGCAGTAAGTAGCCTTCTGTTATTTTTATTAGTAAGATATAATCTGAAATCTAATCCAATACTAGCATTAACTACAGCTATACTTTTAACTCGTTATGCAATTATGCAAGGCAAAAATAACTCTAATTTGCAGCAGGCAGAAACCTGGATTTATCTAGGTGTTTTAGAAGGATATGCTGTTACTATCTATATAATTAATTTACTCTCTGTCACAGAATTTTTGCTATCTTGGTTAGGTGCAATAGCGGCAATAATTTCTTACTTTATCTACATATTACCCTGGGAAAATTGGGGATGGCCTCTGAAACCTTGGCGACGAGTTTCTCTGATAATTCCGATAATAACTATAGTTCTTACTAATTTAAGATTAGATTTTACTTCACCTTGGTATTGGTATGCTTCAATTTTAATAACTGCCGGATTTTATATTGCTATTTCCAAGGTAAATCAGCAAATTCGATTAACTTATATTAGTGTAGGTTTAATTAATTATGCTCTTGTGATTTGGCTGAATAATTTAGGAGCATTCATTCAGACATTAGTTTACGTTACTCCCATCGGATTATCATTACTTTATGTAGCTAAAGTTGACCCCTATCTTAAATTATCTCAAAACAGAAATATTCGCCATAACTTACGACTGTTTGGCAGTGGGATAATTTGTTTTGTCGCTTTATTAGAAAATCAATGGACTGGTTTACTTCCAGGAATAATTAGTATTATGGCAATTTTTGCCGGATTAGGATTACAAACTAGAGCATTTTTGTATGTAGGAACAGTAACATTAATAGTCAACGTTTTTAATCAATTAATTGTCCTGAATTCTATTTATTCATTTTTCAAGTGGATAATAGGTTTAGTAGTAGGAGTTGCTTTTATTTGGATAGCTGCCAGTTTTGAAACTCGACGAGAACAAATTAATAATTTATTGCAAAATTGGATAGAAGAATTAGAAGAGTGGGAGTGAAAAAAATCAAAAAATATATTTGCTTATAAGTAATTAGGTATTTACGAATTACTGTACTATGAATACTTTTACTAGAAAAAAGGGTAGAAGCGTTAGAAATTAGGGAATAATCAAACAACTTGTCAATCTACCAGCTCATCTAGACTAAAATTGTGGGTAAAATCTTCCCCCTCTCCTTGCAGGAGAGGGGTTGGGGAGAGGTCTTCATTGACTCAAATTTACCCACATTTTAAAGCTAGACAAGGTATTATTAAGTTATTACTTTCATGCATCTTTTGGCGCAGCATGACTCAGGAAAAGGTAATAGCTGAATGCTTACAATTTTGGTTATAATTCAACCGATATTTCTTACCATTTATAGATTACATTGGAAGTAAGGCAATCAACTCCCTCTTGAATAAACATAAGCAGTCTTTGTTAGTCCATCAGAGTCAACCCACGCTGCTAAATTTTCCTTTAATCTACTAAAGACATCGTAAACTTTTTGGGATGCCTCTCCATCATATTCCTCCTTTTTATTTTCATATTTGAAACTAAATTCAACTACCACTGGATTATCCTTTTCACCTCGCAGATCGTACCAAGCAATTAATGCACAATCAGCTTCCACTTTAGGAGTATTCCTAATTTGAAAATCTGCACCTGCAATAACTATTTCTCTAGCAGTGAAATCACCGACAACCTCAATCGGTTCATTCTTTTGATAAGACTTTAATCGCTTCTTAAAATCTGGATACAATTTACCAGGATCATTCAACTTATTTAGATTTTTATTATTTGATATTGGTTGTTTTGTAGAGAAGCTGTAAAGCTTGAAAAACGGAAGTTTAATGTCTTCCTCAAATTTTGTTTTTCCATCCTTAACATTCGCTGCTGTCATATCTCTATCCTGAGAGATATAGCGATCTGGATGACGATATTTGAGTGTGACTTCCCGTTTTCCTGTATTAATATCGACTCGCTCTCGGAAAACATAGTTACTTTTCCGAATACGGCGATCTGCGGTGTCATAGAATCTGATTTGTCTTTCTTTCTTTACCTCATTAAGACTGCCATCAGTGTCTATAACAATATCTTGAATTAAACCTTTGAAATCGTTCCAAAATTCTCCAGCTTTTTGAAGAAGATCGTCTTGCGAACCAATAAAGCGCTCTTGCTGAAGCATAACCTTGTATTCGCGAGAGACTACATTCTGTTTCATTGTTTTCTCCATACCTATTGATGAAAGTATCCAACCATAAAACTTGTAAAATAAACGCCTAACTTATAATTTTGCCACAGGTGCAGTATAATACTTAATATTATATATTGTTAAAAATAAGTAGCGCAAATCATAGATAAATGTTAACCCCTTCTTATTCTACTTTTCTTAATCAAGTTCGGCGTATCATTCGACTCAAATACATTAGCCATTGTACTGAAAAAAGCTATCTTTATTAGACCTAAAACCTAAAACTTTCTTCAAAACTCGACTCTTGGACATTCCACAATTTATATTGAAAGAAAATCTGAAAATGACCAAATCGAAAATCCAAAATTGTAATGCCTCACTCAACTATCCACGTTCAACCACCTCTAGAATTTATCCCACCAAACTTCAAACCTCTGGTACGCACAGGGACTAAACTAATGTTACCTTGGTGGCTGAAGTTCCAGATATCCATCGCTGATATACAAGTAGACAACCTAGACACTCTAGCCCAACTATATCAAAGCTTCCAGCAAGGCAAAACCCGCTTCCTTATGGCATTCCGTCATCCTAGTGCCGACGACCCCTACTGCATGGGATATATGATTTGGTATCTATTGCCCAAACTAGCCAAACAACAAGGAATCACTCTTCCATCTCTTCTCCACTATCACTTTCTTTTTGACCGAGGTATTCCTTTATGGGCAGGTGATTTTATAGGTAAATGGTATTCGTATCTGGGAGGAAGTTCAATTCACCGTGGAAAACTAGACCGTCAGGGACTAAAATCAGCTCGTGAACTATTTGCCAATGGTAGTTTGCCAATGATGGCCGCTCCAGAAGGAGCTACTAATGGTCATAATGAAAAAGTTAGTTTATTAGAACCTGGTATTGCCCAAATGGGATTTTGGTGTGTGGAGGATATGTCTAAGGCAAGTCGTTCAGAAGAGGTATTTATTGTGCCAGTGGGTATTCAATACAAATACTTGGATGAACCTTGGGAAAATGTAGAGAAACTTTTAACTAAACTAGAAAAAGATAGTGGTTTATCTCCAGGGACAGAAAATCTTTCTGAGCAAGAAAAATTAGCACCTTCTAAACTTTATCAAAGACTTTTGAGATTAGGGGGTTATTTAATAGGAAAAATGGAAGATTTTTATCGACAATTCTATCAACGAGAGTTGCCTGAATTAACTGAAGAAAGTTCTTCCCAAGAATCTCTAACAGATGACCAAGTTAATGAAAATATTAATACTCGCCTCAATACTCTTCTCAATGCTGCTCTAGAAGTTGCAGAAGAATATTTTCATATTCATCCCAAGGGTAATTTTATAGATCGTTGTCGTCGCCTTGAACAAGCAGGATGGGATTGTATTTATAGAGAAGATATTGAAGATTTAGCGACTCTTTCTCCTGTAGACAAAGGTTTGGCAAATAGACTGGCGCAAGAAGCTAGTCTGCGAATGTGGCACATGAGATTGGTAGAAAGTTTTGTAGCAGTTAGTGGTAAATATGTTAAGGAAAAGCCTACAGTAGAGAGATTTGCTGATACAACTTTGTTAATATGGGATATGATTAATCGAATTAAGGGTGGTAATGCCTTAAAACGTCCCAGATTAGGAAAACAAAGGGTGCAAATGACAGTGGGACAACCGATTTCTGTTTCTCAACGGTGGGAAGCTTACCAAACTAAACGTCGTACAGCAATATCAGACCTAACTCAAGATTTGCAAAATTCTCTTGAGGGAATGATTCAATAAATATTGACATACTCCCAATGTTGTGCTTAGGCGACACCTCGGGATTCTTTAACTTGATATTTGAGTTGCAGTTTATACAGAGATGATGTCCTCCCCATATTTTTTATTATCGCACAAGAATTAGGTATACCATTTCTCAAGTTAGTCATACCAATTCACTTTAGGGATGTCACAAATAGTTTCCAACTTTAAATGTCAAATAATTGCCTGAAACTATTGTCCGATCAAGGTTTTTAGTGGATTAAATCTAACTTCTGACTTCTGATTTCAGTGAAACGGTATGAGGTACAGTTTTTTGTCTTCTTTTCTGTTCCCTCTTTCCAGTTAAGTGTTCCCTAAAACCTATAATTTTCTACTACATCACCAGTATGAGAATTGCTGTATAGTTATACCAATTCACTTTAGGGATGTCACAAATAGTTTCCAACTTTAAATGTGAAATAATTTCCTGAAACTACTGTATCGTAAAAGTTATGAGTCTATAAAATCTTACTTTTGACTGTCTTGAGTGTGTCTTACATTCTGTTGGCGAAGCGTTTCCGGAGGAAACGGGGACCTCAGAATTACACACTCGATGCATGACTTTTGACTTTTAAATTCCGTGAAACGGTATTACTGATAAAATTTGACAAGGACTAAATTGTTTTCCATGACTAACGAATCTATGACTACATCTGCTGATTTGCTTAAAAACAAACTACTGACTCTTGTTACCCAAGAAATGTTAACTCCTTTAACTTCTGTTATGGGAATGGCAAGTGTTCTAAACCAAGAAATCTACGGATCTCTGACAGACAAACAAAGAGAATATGTAGAAGTCATCAATGAGAGAAGTCGATATTTGCGATCGCTTGTTGAAGAAATTATTGCCTTAGCAAAACTAGACGAATCTGGCCAAAATTTAGAAAAAACTCCTGTTGACGTGAAAAATCTCTGTCAGCAAATAGTTAGAAACTTAGAACCAGAAATAGTTTATCGTCAGGTTAAATTACAGTTATTAGCTGGAGGTAGCGAGCAGAAAATTGGTTTGTTTGATAAAGAAATTTTAGAACAGACACTACACAACTTAATTTACAGCATAATTCAATCCGCTGGTTCAGGAAGTGAAGTAAAACTTCATTTGTCTGAAAAACAAGAAGAACTTAATGTGGCAGTGTGGGTTTCTCATCCCCTTCTTGGAGATAATCTTCCTCATACTCAACTCTACTCCCAAAAGTTATCTACAATTGAAGAAAAGAGTAACTCTAGCTTAACCCTAAATAGATTACAGCTAACATTTGCCGAACTCAAAGAAATAATTTTTGAGACAATGCCAAAACAAGGAGAAAATGTTAATGCCAACCCCACCCGCGATCTATTAGCACTGGTGTTCAGTTGTCAGTTAGCAGAACAACAGGGCGGCTCTTTATGGATTCAAGGTTCTGCTGAATCAGGCTATCGATATATTTTAGCTCTCCCACTCTCTAAGTAGGAAAGAACTTAACAAGGTAACAGGGAAGAGTTTTTCTTCCTATTACATTATGGCTGTTTAAAACTCTGTATTATTTTCAATTATCTAATACCAATTCACTTTAAAGATATTAAATAATCCCTGGAAATTACTCTTGTTTCACAGTTTTCAGTCTCTCAAATCTAACTTTTGAATTTTGAATTTTGAATTTTGACTTCCGTGAATCTGTTGGTATCATAAAATGAACTCAGTTTGGCAAAAACTAACACTAACTAATCTCTCACTCTCTCAGTCTCAATGGCTAAATGCTAGCTACCTCTATGGTTTACTTAATGGTTCTCTCTATAACTGGCGACGGGGTAGTTGGTTAATGCAATGGGGGGAACCCCTTGGTTTTGTATTGCTGGCAATTGTATTTAGTCTAGCTCCTTTTGTAAATACTGCTCTCATTGGTTTCTTATTACTTGCTGGCGCTGGTTTTTGGGTATTGCTGACTGTCTCAGATAACACCCAGGAACATTTAACTCCCATTCATCTACTAATATTGCTTTACTGGGGTATTGCTACATTAGCAATGGTTGTCTCCCCAGCAAAGACTGCTGCTTTTAGCGGGTGGGTGAAATTGACTCTTTATCTATTGTTGTTTGCTTTAGGATCTTTAGTATTACGATCGCCTAAACTCCGCTCTTGGTTAATCAGTGTTTATTTATTGGTTTCCCTAATTGTTAGTTTCTATGGTATCCGTCAATGGATAGATCAAGTTGAACCTCTGGCTACTTGGAATGATCCTAACTCTGCTCAAGCTAATGTGACTCGTGTCTATAGTTACTTGGGAAATCCTAACTTATTAGGTGGATATTTGTTGTCTGCTATTGCTTTGAGTTTTGTGGCAATTTTTGCTTGGCGTAGTTGGGCACAAAAATCTCTAGCAGTCACAATATTGATAGTCAACTGTGCTTGTTTGCGTTACACAGGTAGTAGAGGTAGTTGGATTGGGTTTTTGGCTTTGATGTTTGCCATGTTGATTTTAATGTGGTATTGGTGGAGTATCTATATGCCAAAATTTTGGCAAACTTGGTCGCTGCCAATAGCTGTGGGGAGTTTGGCAGGATTATTAATTTTGGCAGTCGTGTTATTAGAGCCGTTGCGCGATCGCGTTCTTAGTATTTTTGCAGGTCGTCAAGATAGCAGTAATAATTTTCGGATCAATGTCTGGATGTCTGTGTTTGATATGATTCGCGATCGCCCAATTTTAGGTATTGGACCAGGTAATGATGTTTTTAATAAAATCTATCCTCTCTATCAGCGTCCCCGTTACAGTGCTTTGAGTTCTTATTCTGTACCTTTAGAAATAATTGTAGAAACTGGTTTTATTGGTTTTACTGCTTTTTTGTGGTTGCTTTTAGTGACCTTTAATCAAGGTGTGTTGCAGTTGAAAAATTTGCGAGATACTGGCAATAATCAAGGATATTGGTTAATTGGGGCGATGGCAGCAATGGTAGGATTGATGGGTCATGGTTTAGTGGATACGGTTTGGTATCGTCCCCAAATTAATACTCTTTGGTGGTTGATGGTAGCTATTATTGCTAGTTATAGCGCTATGCCAAAGTCAGAAGTAATCCCAGACTAAGTTTGTAAAATGGCCTTGCATATTTGTCCATTGGAACCCACATTCCGCACGTCAAGTTGTAATATCATGTCCGGTAGCATTGGTCTTGTATAGGGAAGGCAAGGAAGAAGGAAGAAGGAAGAAGGAAGAAGGAAGAAGCTTGAAGAAAAGGAAAAATCTTACATAAGGTAGATATTTCCACGGCTTTTACACAAACGATATAAACGGACATGATATAACATTAAAAGTAGTAGAAAAAACGGTAGCTTGCTAGGTATTTAGGGCCTGCTGAATAAAGTCTTTTTGCTGGGCTAGGAGACAGGAGACAGGAGAAATGGGAATTTAGAAGAGGTAGGAGTAAGAATTGTCTCTCAATTTTTCTGCCATAATCATCCTAAGATACTAGCTTTTTGAGCTTTTTCTACCGAAAAGCTGGTACTTTTTTTAACTCTAAAACGCTAAAACTTTTATCTGTCAATACTTTTAGAATTAATCAGCAAGCCCTATTTATACTATATAACTCCTATTCATTGACCTTTCTCAGGAGTCAGATTATCAGGAAAATATTAAGCATAAATACTCAATTATATAGAATCCGGTTGAAAAGTCGTCCGCAGCGACGATAGGAAGCAATCTCGCAAACCCATGAGATTGCTTCCTTCCACTCCGTTCCAGTCGCAATGACTTGGCTATAGTAATTATCCGGATTCTATATTACTTACTCCTATTGACCACTATAATTGTCTCCTGTCTCCTGTCTCCTATTTTTACACTACATTTTATCGTGCGGAATGTAGGATTAAAGATGGGATTTACCTTTTCTGCAAAGATTAATCCCTTGGTTTAGCAACGCCTTTTCTAGAAAGATATATTAGTCTTCTTCTTCATCCTCTTCATCTTCTTCCTCTTCTTCATTCTCTTCATCTTCATCCTCTTCTTCATCCTCTTCCTCTTCCTCTTCTTTATCCTCCAACTCTTCATCTTCTAACTTCTTCTTACCTTTCCGAGGACCGCGATGAGGAATCTCAATTCCTTCTTTTTCAAAGGCTTCGATTATCATTCTACGCAAGCATAATTCTATATCTTCGTTTGTTCCTGGCTTAACTTGCGTCGTCGTTTGAATGATTAATTGATATCTATCGAACTTCTCAACCCCATCAACTTCAGTTGGTTCTAGCACATCCTCATTCTCCTGCTTTAATTTTTGCCCCACTGCTTCTATAACTTGGTAAACGCGCTCGAGATTGGCATTATAGGAAACATTAACTGTCACTGCTGCTTCACTATATCTCGAATAGTTAATAATATTACCAATTTCACCATTCCGGATAATATAGTCTTTATCCTCAAAGCTAATGCGAGTAGTTTTAAGCTCTATTGCAGTGACATAACCTTTGACATCATCAATCTCAACAAAATCACCTACTAAGTAGTAACCTTCAAACAAATTAAATAAACCAGCTACCACATCTTCAACAATACTCTGCGCCCCCATGCTCACACCCAAACCAAGAATACCAGCACCTGCGAGTATAGGAGTAGAGTCAATACCTAGGACATTGAGAATAGCAATCATTGCACCAACGTAGACTAGATATTTGAGGGTACTATCAAATAATGGCAAGAGAGTCTCCCTTCTCTTTCTGTCAATTTCATCTAACTCCTTGTCTTCACTGAGTAGGAATTTTCTGGCAAAAAGTTTGCCTACCTCTTCAATTACACGACTGGTATAAAATATACCGACAATTTGTATGATTTTCGGGCCAATAACTGCTAGATAGGCAATGAACTCAAGTTGTTGAAATACTAGACTTGCCATCGAAAGGTATATTACATACTCCAGACATCGCTTTGATAATGGGAGTAGATGACTGAGGCGATTATATAAATTCAGCAGTTTACTAGGACTAGAGTATTTTTGGCTGAGAGCATCTAATGTGTCAATAATCACGATATTGGCTTTAACCAGAAGTATGCCAACTGTGATAATGACATATATTCTCAGAGCAATATACATATATTGCGTAATTACTTCTGGTAGTTGGATAAATTGAGTGCATAAGGTTAGACTCAACACCCACAGAATGTTAATTAGGTTAAGACTAAGAAAGTCAAAGAAGGATTCTATACTTTCATCATTCGCTGTAATATATTCAAATATTTTGGTGCGATCGCAAAGATTGTCTATTAAACGTTGGATGGAAGGTTGGGTTGCAGCTAATAAAAATAATAAGAACAAACTTCTGCCTGCTCCCATACCTAAATTTACCCAAAATTCTTCAGGAATATTATTAATAAATGACTGTGTGTATTGTAATAAGTTTTCTCCCTGATATATGAGCCAACTATTCAGTCCTAATATGAGTATACCCAGTAATCCACCACCTATAGCTAATGCAGTCCGGGTATTCCTTTGGATATTCTCCATTGTGATTTTAATTTTCTTGCTGTAAACAGCCTTAGTTAGTTGTTGTAAAATTTGTGTAATTAACCAATTAACGGCAAGAAAAATAAAGAGTAGCAGACCAATTTCTCCTACAATAACTAAAAAGTTTTGTACTGCCAACATTTTCTAAATCTCCTATTATCATCATAATTTTTATTCACGCAGTTCAAAATCTAATTTTCTGTACTTCTATGAACTATCAAGTCTTGTTCAACTCTTGGCCAAAAGTTATTTTTCCCTAGCAAGGCAGGCATCTATTTATTCAATTTAGTTTAATTAAGAAGGTGTAAAAAAATCCAACTATTTAACGAAAAGTAATATCAAACTTGCAAAAATATCTCCTCTTTGTAAAGAGTTAGGGAAAAATACCCAGGTATAAATAATTGATCAATTGTATTAATCACTAATCTATATCAACTCACTTCAATCATCTCACAAATAATAATTTTACACCTAGTTGTGAAATAATCACATGAAATTTTTGTGTATTCAAGTTTTGCTCCTCAGAGAATCTTACTTTTACTTTTAATCTCCGTGAAACAGCATACTTTAATACTGATTATTAATCCTCAATTAATTTGACTCTTTTTGTCTTTCTAATCTAGTGGTAACTGCTTGATAGTTAATTCGGTAAAGGTCTAATTTTTCCACAGCTTCGGAAGCAACAAAAGCATCTTGAGGTATTTGTTGAAGTAAATTTATAGCTTCCTGCCATTTAGCTTGAGCTTCTTGCCAAACCTCTAAGGGATGAGGTGGGTTTTGCACAATTACACTTGCTTCTGTTGCTAACTTTTTAGCAGTAACTAACTTAGAAGTTGCAGTTTTTTCAAATATTAGTTGTTTGCGGAGAGTCTGATAATCTTGGCGGTAAGTTTGTAAAAGTTTATCAGCCTCTTTCTTAACAGTAGTACCTTTGGGAATTTCTTCTAATAATTTAATTGATTCTAGTAACTCTGTTTCTGCCTCTTCCCAGGTAGCTAAAGGTAGTGGGGGATATTTAATTGTTCTCTTAGATTCCAAAGATAGTGTTTTAGCTTCTTTGAAATCTTTTTCTGCTTGTTGTTGTTCCAAAAGAGCTTTTTCTTCTGGAGAAACAATAACTATTTTTTGACTTGCTTGTAGGGCATATACTACTATTCCTACTTCTACTACAAGGATAGATATTAGCAAAATGATTAAGCGTTTCTGGGAAAATATATTTTTTTCAGAAACTTGTTCTTCTTGTTGTTCTGTTTTGATTTGGTGTAGTAATTCTTCCGAATCTAAACTTTGCTCAAGTTCATTTAAAAGTTTATCTGTTTCCATAGCTAATAAGTTATTAGTTATTAGTTAGCCTCTTTCAGAGGAACTTCGTTAACACTTAGCCTCCTGGGTAGTAACTGCGTTTTTCATGTCGCGAAGCATTTCATGTCGGCGACAGCAGAAAACAGTACTTTCTACTGAATTAGGAGGCAAAAAAAATCATACATTTCCTTTTTTATCTCCTAGAAAGCAGAGAATTAAGACTTTATTTTATGCTTATAAAAATACTGGAAAAGGCGTCCTATTCAACCAACTTTGAAATAAAGTTTCTTCCTTCCTTCTCCTTTCTTCTACTAAGGGAATAGCAAAAAATAAATCATCCATTTTTTGAACTAGATCTGTTTGTTTCGCTGCCTCTATTACCTACTTCTGTAGGGGTGATTCGCGAATTTCTCTTACTCCCTAAGTTCAGGATAATTATATATTTTTTTTATTTGGTATTTCCTAACTAGAAGCACTTGTATAATAACGCAAAGCTAGTCGCCAAAATTGAATAGAAGCAAAAAACAATCCACCTGCTAGAGCAAAAGAACCCAATATCCAAGTACCTCCAACCCTACCTAATATGGCTTGAGCTGGTACAGTAGTCAAAAATGCCACTGGTACAAGAAAAGTAAAAAAGAAACGATAAGCCGTAGGGTAAGCTACCATTGGATATCTTCCTGCTTCTAATAAACCTCTGAGGACTTCTGTTACGTTGTAAATTTTGACAAACCAAATACTGGTTGAACCCAACATAAACCAGAGACTATAAAGAATCATTATCCCACAGAGCAGTGGCACTATACTGAGCAAATAATCTCCAACTCCTAAACCCAGTTTACTACCAGCATATCCTAACAGCAACCCACCAAAAATCATATCTGGTATTCCCCAGGGAGAAACTGTACGAGTAGAAAGCCAAAATTGACTACTAATCGGTTTTAGGAGGACAAAATCTAGAGTACCTTCTTGTACCTGTTGTACAATTCGATTCAAATTAGGAATCAAAAAAGTTGCTGAAAGACCCTGTAGAATAGTAAAAATTGCTAGGATAATTAAAGCTTCTTCCCAATTCCAACCTTCAAATTTGTAGCCTGTTCTATAAAATAGAAATAAACCAAATAAGCTACCCAATAAACTTCCTATACTACTAATAGCTGCGATAATAAAATTGAAACGGTATTCTAATTCAGCAGCGATCGCTGCACCCCAAAATAATTTGAGTATTTGTAAGTATCGTTCCATTTTGACTTAACTTTACTCTTAAATTTATTTACATCCTGAATCATATAGCAATCCTATTTTATTCGTGGCAACAATCTTACTGCTTTTTAGGTAATAGGGAACATGGAACAGATAGGAGTTTCAACTTTTTTATTTACTTTTTAATTACCCACAACCTATTTAGGATGGCTACATAAAATATGGTATACATATAAATTAGACTGACTTCTCGAATTAGCTAGATTCATGCTATTAAGGAAATAATTATACACTTATCAGACAATTCTATTGTAATTCGACTTAACCAACCAAAAGTAAATATAGAGGTTTGGATACCAAAAATCTACATATTTACTTTTTAATCAAGATAATTGAAACTATTTAAGTGAGTAGGCAAAATTAAACCTAAAACAATTGCAGTGAGTCAGTTTTTCTGACCCCTGGCTGACTCCTTTATTATTTTGATCGAGGGAACAGTGGGAGCATCTTGCTCCCTTCCTTCTTCCTTCTTCCTTCTTCCTTAAAACTAAAATTGCTAAATGAAAAAAGGAGAAAGAACTTTGATTAGAAGCTAGGTAATTAAATAAAATAGTTATTCACAATAAATACCATCAATATATTTGTGGGCTTCTTTTCTTCCTTCTTCCTCCTTCCTTCTCATTACTAATTTGAGGTTAAAAGCACAAAATCAGTTACTTTACCTCCGCTATAAGTTCGCCAATGTTCTGATACTTGAAAAAAACCTTCATTATACTGACTTTGGTTCATAATTCTGAAAGTTTCCGAACGATAATTTTTCTCTTGGGAAAGTTGATTTTTTCTGAGACTAGCAACCAAGTTTTCCATAAATTGATACCCATCACAAAAAGCATTTGGTGGATAACCCATTTCTCCTTCACTATAAGCTTTTCCGGCAAGATAAATTATATTGTGATAAAAAGAATGTGAGTCCATTTTATCTATATACCTGCGTAATTTTAAAGGTGATGGTGCGATTAAATATACATCTTCACAATCAGGTTCGGCATACATTAATTCATCCCAATTTCTATAAGATTGTAAGGTTTCCCCTGACTCTAATTCATAACCTAAAGCAAACTGCATTTCATCTAATAATTCTGCTTCCCAAGAATTTTGAGATATTCGATTAAGCCAATGGTGAATAGTATTATAAAATTCCATATCTGAGAGGGAAAGCAATGCTTCTTTTACGGCATCTGTGTGTATTTTTGTTTGAATTTTCATGTTCTTACCTCCTTTTTTTGTTTGTTTGATAGACTTTGATTTAGTTTAGTTAATTAGCTTTTCTGAAGGATATATCCTTCAGGATTAACTATAAATATTTGGCAGTTTTCTACTTATATACGAAATAGAAAACGATAATTTTACTTCTTTCTATAAGACTAAGTTATGCTTTAGATATCCCGTCTATAATACTCAGGAACGTCCTTTAAGAACGGCCTGTTATTTCCTTTAGTCTTTTGTTCTTATACAATAACTATTGATTTCCTTGATCCCTATCTATAAATTAATATGTTTTAGGTATAAATCTCTAGTTAATCGGGGAATTGTATAAGTAATTATACTGTTGCTACAATTTTCAACACTCCTCCGGTTGGTAGTCCATCAACTATTTTGTGTTTAGGGTCAGGCTTCAGAGAAGATTATTTATATGCCAAAACTATTAATATAGTATATAAACAAATTTTTGTAAATCCAAATTTTGGCAATTTATATTTATTTTTAATTTTTAATTGGCAGATTATAGAATGACTGCCATATCAAGAGCGATCGCTTACTATGTAAATAAACAAAGATTTTGGGATAAGACAGGACAGATATAGAATGCACCTAGAACTAAGTCAGAAGTCAGAAGTTAACCCACCCCTAATCCCTCCCAGGAGGGCAGGGCTGTTTCATTCTCGTGAAAAACAGAAAGGGAGATGGGGAGATGGGGAGATAGGGAGAATTTTCGAGCCAATAGTCGGGATCTAAGCCAAATTTATCCATCCATACTCGAAGGTAAATTAACGAATTGTTAGTCATTCGAGTTGATTGGAGTTATTGAACTAGACTAAAAAAGTCAAATTTTCATCACTAAAGAAGCTGAAAAACTAGCAAATTTCGGTTGATGAAAGTGAGCCCCCCATCCCCCTATCCCCCTATCTCCCGCTCATCTTTGACTTACGATACTTTGAAACAGCCCTGCTCCTGGGAGGGGAAATTGGAAGTTGTTTTTCTAACGGGGATTTTGAGCAAGCCTCCAAAAACATTTCCCCTGATAAGGCGAGGTTTTAGACCTGATTATTTTGATAAATTGAGAAAGGAATGAGATTTGAGATGAGAGGCATCAGGGATAGTCTATGAGGTGTTGCTGATTAAAAGTATGAACTAATGGCGATAATGTTTTAAATTCTGTTTACTATACCATAAATTCATACTGCTATTTAGTAAGATCGTCGATTAAAAGTTTTCTATTCTAACTAGAAAGCAAAAAGTAACTTAAAAGGAAGAGGATAATGCAACTTACGACACAACAGATAGATATCCTGAAAAACCTTCAAGACTTTGATACTTATATAGATAAACTGCTTCAAGACTGGAATGCTCCAGGAGTCGGGATAGGAATTGTGGCTGAGGATATGCTCCTCTTTGCCAAAGGTTATGGTTATCGGAACTACGAGGAAAAACTACCTTTTACCCCTAAAACCCTCTTCCCAATAGGCTCTAATACCAAGCTTTTTACCTCTGTAGCTGCGGGAATGCTGGTAGAAGAAGGAAAATTAACATGGGACAAACCTATCCGCGATGCCGTTCCAGCAATCCGTTTTTATAACAATGAATTAAACAATAGTGTTACCTTGCGGGATATGCTGGGACACCGTACAGGGATAACTCGTCACGACAGTATTTGGTATAAACAGGACTTTCTTACTCGCAAAGATATCTTTGATAGAATTCAGTACATGAAACCAGAGGTATCACTACGAGAAACCTTTTTCTATAACAACAATATGTATGCTGCTGTGGGATACATTATTGAGCTGCTGTCTGGAAAGACTTGGGAAGAGTTTGTCCGCGAGAAGATTTTCAAACCTCTCGAGATGCACAGCACCGTCTATCTCATCTCAGAGATGTTAAAGCAGTCTGACTACGGCGTACCATTTACGGAAAAACGAGACAGCAATGAGATTTACCAAATTCCTTACTATGAGGAAACAGAAGCTGTAGCTCCTGCTGGGGCGATCGTCTCGAACATTGAAGAAATGTCCCACTGGCTTGCCGCATTGATGAACGATGGTATTTATCTCGGTCAGCAGGTTATTCCGTCGAACGTACTCAAGGCAACTCTAGAACCTGCGATGGCTCAACCCAACGTTTTAGGGGAAACACGAGGATGGTGGGAATTACTTAACCCAATTTATGGAATGGGTCGTGAGACGGCGTCTTATCGAGGACATCTGTTAACTTATCACGGGGGAGCTATTGATGGGTTTTATTCGCAGATGTCTTTTCTTCCTCAAAAGAAACTAGGTGTGATAGTCTCGACAATTGGCAACCATTGTAGTTTCTTAATCGACATAATCACTTACAACCTTTACGAACGCCTCTTGGATATCACTCAAACACCTTGGAGCGATCGCTGGCTTGATGTCAGACTTAAAACTAAACAAGCAGGAAAGGAAGCACGAGCCAAGGCTGGAGAAAATAAAGTGTCAAATACCACACCCTCACACTCCCTCAATGACTACATAGGGGAATATGCTAACCCTGTCTACGGCATTCTTAAGATTGAAATAAACGATAGCGACCTTCAATTCAACTTGGGTGAAATTAAACTTCCTCTGAGTCATTTTCATTACGACCGTTTCGATACATCTGATGATGAGCTTTACGGTAAGTGGTCGTTGAACTTCCTCACCAATTCCCAAGGTGAGGTGAACAAAGTAGCAATGTCTATAGATATGGCAGAAGTAATATTTACCCGCCAGGCAAAAACTTTAGACTCCCAACTTTTAAAACAGCTTGCAGGAACATACGAAACACCAGCAGGTTTTAAGTTACAAGTCGTTCTCAAAGAAGATGATTTCCTGTACTTAGTACTCCCTGGTCAGCCTGAAGAAAAGCTGATTCCATATAAAAATCTTACATTTCAAATCCAAAGGTTCTCTGACTTGATATTAGAGTTTGTTTTAGAGAATGGTGAAGTGAAAGCTCTAAAACAGATAGATCCTTCAGGGGAATATGTATTGAAACGATGCTGAGGTAGTGCGATTATTGAGATTGAGGTGAGATACCAACAAAAGCGGAAATAAAGGCGCTCATCTCTTTAATTTTTCCTTATATTTCTAGAAGCGCTAAAGCGCAACTACAAACAAAGACTTTTTTATAACTAATTAAAGGAATAATTATGGCTTCTATTTATTTAAAATCTATCATCACACAACAGGATTTTATCTATTTTCCTCTAGCCACAAATTTAATAGAATTAACTGAGTTTTTTTTAGACGAGTTTGTGTTAATTCTGAAGATGTTTATTGAAGCAATTGCAGTTTTTATTATTGCTTTTGCGGTGCTAAAAGCAGTAGCACAAATGTTGCGAATGCGGAAAAATAGAAAACTTTTTACATTCGAGGGCAGAATCAGACTGGAATTAGGTATTTCCTTAGTTCTGGCTTTAGAATTTCTGTTGGCTGCTGATGTAGTAGGCACTGCTATATCCCCTAGTTGGAGTGATATTGGAAAGTTAACTGCAATTGCTGGAATTCGTACTTTTCTCAACTTTTTCCTGGAAAAGGAAATCAAAGAACTGCAACAAAAAAATCACTCTGATGAATAATATTTAATATAATCTAAAACCGACATTTCGCACTTCAAGATGTAGGTTTGAAGTAAACATTAAGCTATTAGCATTCAGCTTTCAGCTTTTAAATGTAATAACTTGACTTCGGTTAGCGGTCATGTGACCAATTTATTCATAAGTGTTAATTTTCCTTGAAGACTAATTCCTCTTGAATGTGTGATAATCGGTTAATAACTCATAGCTGATAGCTGATAGCTGATAACTGAAATAACCCTAAATTTTTTAGTATTTAAAATATAATATTTTTATGATTAATTAATTCGACTTACCATCACTACCTAAATATTCTCGGTAAGCACAAATTTTGTCACCTCGAACATCAAAAGAAATTGCAACTCGATTTTTATAAGGTTTTCCCCACATAGGGCCTTCATCTCTAAATTCAAAGACAACTGTTGTCTCATTGCTAGTAATGCGGTCCAAAGAAGTAATTGAAAGTCCTTCACTATAGGCTTCAGAAACATACTGAAAAAATTCTCTGGCACGGTCTTTTCCTTCATTTAAACCGTTAAATTTGCCTACAGGAAACCAAAAGGTAAAGTCCTCAGTAAGCATATCTAAAAATGCTTCCCATTCTCCAGTTGCTAAACCATGAGTCAATTTCTCAAAAGCTGCTTGAGCAATTGCCAGTGTATTTGTTTGTGCTTGAGTCATAGTTAGTACTCTTATAGTCTTTAAAAGGGTTCATTTGTTAACCAATAATACCAAATTTCGCCCATTATTGCTACCTCTTCTTGAGAATAGGTCGAGGCGCTTTAGCAACGAATCGTTAAAAACATTACTGAACTATTATTATTACTTAATAACTGAAGTCTTGAAGATGTATAGTATTATTTTGGTAAATTGGTATAAGCCTATATTTTATGATCGAATTATTCTTGATATTTTTGTAACCATTTAGCTAGTTTGCGGTGAGCTTTTAGCTGTTTCATAAATAATGAATATACACTTATCATGCTCCAGTTCAGTTTTTTTCCAATACTTTTAATTATGCTTAACAAAGCAGTCAACAGTCACCACTCAGTAGGACTATTTTTTTATGCACTTGAAGGGGATTTAAACCTCACTAATTTCTCCTCTAAAGGCAATGAATTAATAGCTAATAGCTATTAATTCCGCAGGAAATACTTCCATATTTTTTTAAAAAACTTTATAAATAACTGCCCCCGTTTCGGGATGATTGTCTATTTCAACTAATCCCTCTTTATATAAACTTTTTAACAGTTCTTTCATTTCTGGTACTGTTTTATTTGTGGCAATGATACAATCTGCTATAGAAATTCCTTCAGGATGTTTTTTCCCCAATTCAAGAATAATTTGTGTATCCGACTTAGAAGAATTTTTTTCTAAAATTCTCTCTATTTGTTCTTGGGGTAAGTAATTAAATATATCCCCAGAATCTAACCGTTTCTTCATCATTTTTAGATTTTTCTCTTCTACCATTCCAGGAATAAAAAATAAATCTAAAAATTGACCCATTCCTAATAAACCTAAAGTAGCTAACCAGATAGTGCCTGTGAAATATTTACCTGAATAAAATCTATGTAATCCGCAAATACCTAAGAAACTAGAACACCACAAAAGGTAAGCCATACCTGTATTTCTAGTTTCATTTATTTCATTTGCTTTGGGATTATTAACTATTTTAGATTTGTTCATTTTTTTAGTCCCTATATAAATATAAAACTCGATATAAATTTGCAATTTTATAGCACTACGCACTTAGGTTAAGACACTACCTAAATTCTATTTGGGGAGCATTTGGACACCGAAAACTTAATCAGAGATTACTTTTGACTTTTGACTTTTAACTTGCGCTTAGTGCTAGACTAGCTAAATTAACGCACCAAACTACTATCTATATTTTCTATCTTAGCACAGCCACTCAATGCCATTGCCACATCTAATTCATCACGCAATAGCTCCAACAAATGACGCGCTCCAGTTTCTCCGTCCACCGCTAGCGCCCACAAGATAGGACGCCCAATTAAAACTGCTTTTGCCCCTAATGCTAAAGCTTTGAGGATGTCTGTACCTCTGCGGATACCTCCATCCATTAATATATCAACTTGATTTCCTACTGCTGCAACTACTTCTGGGAGAGCATCCATCGTGGCGATCGCTCCATCTAACTGTCTACCTCCGTGATTAGAAACAATAATTCCTTTTGCCCCATGTTCAGCTGCTCGAATGGCATCATCTCCCCGTAAAATTCCTTTGACTACTACAGGTAATGACGTTAATGACTGCAACCATTCGATATCTGCCCAGGTAAGCGCCGGATCGAGTTGATTGGCAAAATAAGCAAATAACCCAGATTCGTCTTCTGTGTCAGGAATCTCTAAATTTGCCATTGATGTTAAATTAGCTAATTCTAGACTAGATGGTAGAGTGAATTGATTTTTTCGGTCTCGTTCTCTGACACCTAAAATTGGCGCATCAACTGTCAAACATAATGCTTGATAACCTGCTGCTTCTGCTCTTTCTACTAAAGCCCGAGTCAGGGAGCGATCGCGATGTACATAGAGTTGAAACCACAATTTTTTTGGTACATTTGTAGCTAATGCCACATCTTCTAAACTTTTAGTTGACATGGTACTTAATACCATTGTCGTACCTAATTCTGCTGCCACCCTTGCTGTTGCTAATTCTCCTTCTGGATGTGCCAAACATTGAAAAGCCATAGGGGCAATTAAAATAGGCATTTTTATAAGTTGCCCCAAAATTTTTGTAGTTAAATTTCGCTGGCTAACATCTACTAACATTCGAGGTCGAAGTTTATATTTTTCATAAGCAGTACGGTTATCTCGCAAAGTAATTTCATCCCATGCACCACTAGCATAATAATCTAGTGCCATTTGAGATAAATGTTGTGGTGCTAAAGACTCATACTCAAAGATATTAATTGGTTTGTTCATTGACTGAAAAAATCAGATTTTTTATAATATAAATATATCAAAATATAACCTCGTTCAGAAGACAATATCAAGTTATATTTATATTTTAACATAGTTCTATTGAAAGTCCCGTATTTCTTGGAAAAATCATGGTAAATTTGAATACAAACGACCGTTTAAAGTTAGATATATTAAAAAATTCTCAAACAATTGCTGTAGTAGGTCATTCTGACAAACCAGACCGTACTAGCTATCAAATTGCTCAGTTTTTACGAGAGGTAGGTTACAAGGTTTATCCGGTTAATCCAGTAGTTACAGAAATTGATGGTCAACCTAGTTATTCTACTTTACAAGATATTCCTGAGCCTGTGGATATTGTTAATGTTTTTCGCCGTTCTGAATATTTACCAGAAATTGTAGAAGCAGCGATCGCTATCCACGCTAAAACTATTTGGACTCAGCTAGGTGTGAGAGATTGGCAATCAGCAAATAAAGCATTAGATGCAGGTTTAAATATAGCAATAGATGTTTGTATTAAGGTTGAGTATTTACGACTTCTTGGCTAACCATTTGTTTATTTTCATCTATTCTTTTACCCCAAAATAACAAAAATCCATAGACAACTAAATTTTCTCCTATTAGTTCAAAAAATTCTTCAAAGGCAATGCGGAATTTTTCAATGAAAGTTATCAAAAAATCCTGTGTAAAAAATAAACTAAGCAGAGGTTGGGCAATATCTTTAAAAACTTCCGCTCCAAATCCTCCAATTGCAAAAATTAACATTCCTAGTAGTGCTAAAAAAGTTTCTTTACGGTAAGAACGCCAAAGAAATCGCAACTCTGAGTAGAAGATAATTAAAGGCATAATAAAAAGAACTATATATAGTTTCAGCCAACCTCGTTCACCTAACGCAGGAATCCAGTTTTTTAGTTGTAGATGAATTTTCCAGACTTCATCAATAGCGCCGTAAATTAGGAGGATAGCAAAGGTTAATTTAAACCAGCGAGAAGGATATATTTTAGAATTCCATTCTTGGAAGAGTAATATCAAAGGTATCAATCCAATTACAAACAGATGTAATGCTTGTAATAAAGAAGAAATAGTCATTTGACCGTTCATGTCAAATGGGGGGTATGGTTGACCGCTGACCAGGATACTGCCGAGGTAAATTATAACTATCAAAAGTTCAAAACTAATTAAGCCAACTAGCAGTAAATTTAGTTTTTTTTGAGAGATAAATTGTTGAGATTTATTTGAGTTTTTCATTTGATATCGAAAGAATAAGCCAGGAATAATTAAGCAGTAAAAATGCCAAATTTATTAGCTATACATCCTAAAAAAATAGTAATTGTTATCCCAATTACTATGTATTAATGCTATATATAGACAACAATTAAATTATTTCTAATTAACACATTCAATATTTTTTTTGATTATTAATAGCTAGTTAACGTCAATTATTATTGTGTTTACTTTTTGCCTATTAAATAAGATATAGAAAATATCTTGAAAAATGGTATTAGGTGCTGGGGAAAAATACTAAATTTTTAAGTAGTCATGAAACAAAGCATTAATCGATGATAAATCATAGAATTAATGCAAATTCAAAAAAGATAGTTACAGTAAAAAAGGAAGTAGAAAATAGGGAATCAGGAATAGGGAATAAAAAAACTCCCTCTTTATTTAATTTTCCTATATGGCAAAATCTAGCTCTTCCCTAACTACAAAAAAAGTTAATGTAGCGTTATTTTTTGAAACTGGAATAATTCAGCAGGGTATATCCCTTTAATTTTCAGGAGGTAAACTGCAAAAATTACTAACTTCCGATCAAAAACCAAGTTTTCTTTTAATCATCAGACAAAATTTAGATCGAGATTCTATTTCCATTAGCTATCATTAAGTATGGGTATTGATCCTTAAGGGGTAAACACCTCTGGGTAATTAACCATACATCAACGAATAAAATAGCCACATACTTCCGTTTATCTATTGAAAGCCTACAAGAATGAATATGGCAATTACGAAAAAACACTCATAAAAAAGTACATTTGTCAATGATATAAATCATTACTCCTCCGTTATTTGATCAATACACAGCCTTAAAGAACCGATATACAATAAAAATGGTATATCAGTAATATTACTGTTAAGACTAAAAACCCTGACACCACCATCCAGAAAGGTTTCTGAGTTGGTCAATTACAAAAGTTAGGCCAGAATAAGTCTCCAAACTAAAAAATCTTTATAAAGTATTGTGGAATTCACTGACATGAAAAATCATTTAATAAAAATAGCTTCTCTTGCTGTTACTACTATTCTTAGTTACAGCATGAGTAATCCACATTCTGCACAAGCAATCAATAATGTACCAGAAATTTTTTTAACAGCTCAAACAACTAAAATTCCTGTCAAAATAGAGCCTAATGTTGTAATTGATGATGTTATCCAAGAAAATTCAAAAGCTACTAATGAACCAATAGCAGTTACACAAACTCTAAATAAACTCTCAGAAAAAAGTAAAATAGAATACAAGTTTCTTAATGCCAATGGCCAAAAAAAATTTGTGAAGGCTAAGGTAGGAAATTGGCAATATAATCTTGAGAAAAAAACTTCTCAACCACTAATAGATCCAGGCATAGTATTAGGATTAGGATTAATTGGTGTTAGTCGTTTATGTGCCAAAAAAAGACCCTGATAATTTATCAGAGCCACATATATTCAGTCATCTCTCCCGCAGTGATTTATTTAGTATTAAGATTTGACTCAGTTCAAACTACTTCCAATCTAGATTATTTTCTCACTCTTGTGTCTTAGTCTCTGTAGAATTTGCCTCCGGAGATACCTGTGCTTCAGAATCAGAATTAGCAGATGCTTCCCGATTTATTTGATCTTTAAATCCAGCAGGAGCTAGCTCTATTGCTTGATTAAAAAGTTCTTGAGAAACTTCAGTATTACCTTGCTCTTTTAACATAATTGCCTTAGCCAAAACAGGCCGAAAATCTTCGGTATTACCCTTAATAGCTTCATCATAAACAGCGATCGCCTCATCGTAGCGTTTTTGCTCCGCATAAACCTGCCCCAAAATCAACTGCACTGAGACTACATCAATACTGTCAGCTTGGACTTGATTTGCAACAGGAGCAGCTTTGAGTGTATCTTGCAATAAACCAATAGCTGCTTCAGGGCGCTCTTGTTGCAACAACAAATTAACCAAACCTTGTAAAGCCTTTAAATCACCAGGTTTGTTCGTCAGAAGGGCACGATAAATCTGAGCAGCACCTTCGCGATCGCCTGTATATGCTTTAGCCTGAGCCAGCAAAACATTATAATCTGTACTACTAGGATTTAGTTCAGACAATTTTTCTAGTGGAGGTATTACCTCCTCGATATTACCTTTGCCTGATTGAATTAACTCTAACTTTACTTGTAAAAGTCCTTGGAGTGCAGTTAAATTGTCTGGCTCTCTTTGTAAAACTAACTCATAACCCCGCGCCTGTGCTAGTAAATCTGCTTCTTTGTCTGCTACAGATGTCTGATTTGGCGATGGAGTTGGTTGATTATTTTGTTGATTGGCCTCTAATAACCCTCCTAACAATGGAGAGAGAGAAAATCCCAAGAAAGCAATTATTACCAGTACCACCACCGCCATCAAAAAACCACGATTTTTATCTACCATTGAATTAAATTCTCCCAACCTTAACAATAGCTTTCAGTCTCACTTAACCATTACTATAGTCAGAGTTCTTAAGCATTTCAACTTCAATACTTTTGAACTAACTGGTGATGAACCGATGGAGTACAACGTGGGTTTCCATCTTCACCAGAAATAGCATCTCACAAAACCGAAGTCTTACCAGACGACCTATTGCTTTTTCGGTTAAAATTTTCAGCAACAATAATTTTTTTTGCCTACATCTTTTCAAGAAAAATTACCTAAACTTTACGGATAAATCAACAATCCAATTGGATTAAGTACAATAGCAAGGTTAATCATCCTACCTAATACTAAATTTTTTTAGCTAGGCTGATATATAAAGTCAATTAGACTTGCCCACTTAAAGCCATATTTTTGGTTTTCAGTCCCACTTGAGGGATAGTCCCCAGAAACCTTAAGTCTAAATAATCTTGTTACAGTGTCTCAGTCTCAGCCTAAGTTAATTAGTCCAATTCTCATAAAATCTTGATTGGTATTAGCAGCTCAGGCCAAAATAACTGTGTTATTGTGAAATATCTGGGCATCTATAGCAGAAGTCAGAAGTTAAATTCTTGCTGTGACTAAATTTTGAGAGGCGTGAGAATATCTTAACCGCCCTGACGACTGCCATAACATTAACCGTTTCTTAATCTAAGATTAGAATTTCTATATAGATTATTACTTGTATTTTCTTATATTCCCATAAGGGATGTATCTCCCCTCATAGGAGTTTTTATGAATTCTTCTGTTAACCACTCCCATAAGACAAATAAATCTACAATATCTCACGAGGCCCATCCTAGTGAGCAAGCTATTAATAAATCAGATATTAACCAAAGTCTTTCCAGACCAACTAATGGCCTAAGTTCTGAGAGTGCTGTGAAATCTATAAATGAATCTTCAGACACAGATATGGCCGAAGAACACTATCAAGGGACTAATAATACTAATACTCTAGCTGTGACAGATACTAAACCAGTGAATTCTGCCAAATCTAACCACCACGATCAAACTGAAACTGATACTCCGACTCAGAATATTACGACTGTGCGACAACATCCAATTGCTTCCCCTAGCGAACCAAAACAGTACCGAGCTATAGGTTTAGTTCGGGGTCGTTACCAACCTTCTACAGAGCAATTTACACGGGGTAACTTACGAACACCAGATGGTTCAGAAATAGATGCTGTATTGTTAGGCCGGGTAATGAGTCTATTAAAAAATCATTTAGACCTAGAATCAGAACATCTCTGGGTAGTTTATCCTCGTACCAGACAAGAAAATAATGACCTACATATTCAAATTATGGGGGTATGGGAACCAGAAACCCTAAGAACAAAAGCAAAATCCTCTACTGAATTAACGAATGAAGAAGAGCAGCAAACTTCTTCTACTAAGGATGATAAAGGTCAAGAAAAAGTACAAGAAACAGAGGATATAGATAACTCTGAAAAAACTACTTTTATTCCTACTGCTGAAATTAAAGATGATGGTTATTTTTCTATCCGAGGAGAAGTAATTTATCAATCTCAAGACGAAGAATATGTAATAGTTAAGGTGCAACAATCAGCTCGCAAAGGTGAAGAAGAACCCAAGTTTTTTAAGCTGAAACTAAAAGGCCATTTAGGCGATCGCCCATTGAATCGTTTCTGGGATTTACATATTCAGCGCCAGGATACATCTCTGGTGATTCAATATGGTAATGATATTGGTAGTCTATTGTTAAATAATCGTCGTCAACCTCTATCAAAAGGCAAAAGAACATTTAATAATAATAATAATAGAAGAAGTAGTTATCCTCGAACACCTCGTTCCAAAAGTAATGATTTTGCAAAAAATTCAACTCCTATTCGCAAAGAAGCTCTTCCTAAACCAACTAAAAGAAAGAAAAATCAAGATGAGTAAGGGAATTAATTTTTTTCAGGTTTAGAGTTTTTCTCAACAAAGTTTTGGGAAAATTCCCAAAACTACTTTGATCTGAAAAAAGCTTACTCAGGTTTAGGCAGAGCTAATTGGTTACATAACTGAAGTCAGAAGTCAGAAAGTTAAATTATTGCATAGTAATGGCGACTGCTATACATCTATAAATTGTCAACTGTAATCTCTAATAAACCCGATCCTATAATATTATAAAATCAAATAAACTCATCCGTAAATTTAGGAAAATTCCTACTTTTTTTTTGCAGATAAGTTAACGTTCTAGAAATGGTAAAAAAGTTCTATCCATAGGAAGTGGAGCAACTGATTCAGTTAGAGTAAATTCTCCGGCTTCAATCCAATCTTTTAACTCTAAGGCAATTTGATCGGATAGGAAAATACTCGTAAGAGGGGCACTTCTGACAACTTTCCCCTCTATTTTTATCCGACCAGATTTGAGTTGAGCATAGCTCACTAGACCAAAAGTTGGACGTACCCGCCGAGGAATTGAAAAATCTACAACTGGCGCAACAATATCTTGGTCTTGAATAGCACAGTTAGCTACTACTTTTTCATTCAAAACAGGTAGAGGAATACCCACACCTAACATAATTGATGGACCATAATTTTTGAAATAACAACCACGTACCCATTGAGATTGCATTTGTTTAGCATCCCCAATTAAGGCTAAAGTCGCAGCAGGTCCAATAGGAGTACGATTAGAAAGACGTTTTTGTAGGGGAAAGTGCTGAGTACCTTCCCAGGTGATATATCCAATACCACCACCCAAAAATATGCGGGTACCAATACCAATTATTTCTAAGTCTGGGTCATTGAATAATGGAGAAATAGCACCAGGATTAGAATAAACCGCATTACCTAAATTTGGTAGGAGAGGCCCAAGATAAGTAAACAGGGGGCGATCGCCACCATTCACACCAACTATAAAATTTTGATATAGATTTCGTGGGTTAAATAAATAAAACTGGTTAATTGTCTCACGGGTAATGGTCGTTTCAAAAGTACCCCGAGGATAACAATCTGTTACTTGACCAATTGCTCTAAGATGGACAGGTTTACCTGCAATTAGGTCTTCGATTATATGACCTCCACCTCTTTCTTTAGATTCTTCAGCATCTTCAGCTATTTGAGTAGCACCAAGATACAAATCTACAGCCCCAAAGCCTGAATAAGCTGGGACTCCATCTAGCCAACAGGAGCGAATTTTGATGGGGGGGTCAGTATGTCCCAAGTTAATGATAGCTCCAGAGGACTCCATTGGTTCAAAAGTGCCAGTTGTAATTACATCAACTTCTTTTGCTGTCTCGGTAATGCTTGTTTCAGCAATTCTGGCTTTGAGTTCTGTTATTGTACAGACAACGGCTTTTTTGTTGGAGATTTTGTCGTTAATTTCAGCAATTGTTCTCATCTATTGAGGGAGTAGGGAGTAGGGAGTAGGGAGTAGGGAATAAGAAAAAACATTGACCACATCACTTGTACCACATTCTGATATCTAACTACTAATAGCTGAATGCTTACTATATTTGTTCAGATGATTCAGAGGTTTCTTCTGAATCGGCAACCCTAGATTCATGTAAATCTTCGCTCAGATTTTCTGCTAATTTTTCTATTTTTGAATCAATTTTGTCTTCTACACAGTTACCTTTTTTAGACATAGCATCAATCATATTTTTTTGAGGAGGAAAATTTTCAACTTGCCAGTTATCAAGAATATCTTTAATTAATAACTCTTTTATCCAAACTTGACAAATAATTGTTAGAGGTAAAGCTAGTAAAAGTCCGGAAAATCCAAAAAAGCTAGCAAAAAATACTTGACCAATTAATGTAATAGCAGGTAACAAAGAAACTTTTCTTGCTATCAAGTAAGGATTCAAAATATTACTTTCAATTTGTTGAATGAGAATATAAATAAGTAAAACTAAAGCAGATTTTAAAGGTGAGTATAAAAGAGCGATCGCTATTGGAGGAATCACACTTATAGTAGGTCCAATATGTGGCATTAAAGTTAGTAAGCCTGCCAAAACAGCTTGAGCTGAAGCCAGGGGAATTTTTAATATAGATAAGCCGATAAAACTGAGTAAAGCAATTACACTCATATTAAATAAAGAACCAATTACCCATCCTCCTAAAGCTATTTCACAACTATCTAAAATTAGGTTGACTCGTTGCCGATAAAAAGAAGGAAATAACTTGATAAACCCTTGACGATAAGAGATTGGATCTGCCAACATCATTATGCTTAAAACCAGAGTTAGTAATAAGCTCAGAAATATGCCAAAAGTATTACCAACAAATGCTCCAGCATTATTAATTAATTGATTAAATATTGGTTGTAGTTGGGGAATAACTTCATTAATATCAATATTTGGTAATTGTTCTCTGAGTCGATTGGGTAATTGATCTTTAAGTATATTCAGCCAATCATTTAATTTATTAATTCCTAGGGGAACAATAGTTATTAATTGTTGAAACTGCTCTGCTAAAGGCGGAACAATCACCCAGAAAAAGGTAACAATTAGTAGGATAAATAAGCTGACCGAGATTAATACAGCAAAAGGTCGCTTAATTCGGAAACGTTGGAGCCACTGGGATAGTTTATTAAGACTAGTAGCAATTACCACTGCAGTAAATACTAACAATAGTAATTGACGAATTTGCCACAATATGTATATAGAAGCGAGGATGGTAAATAGACCAATCCAATTACCTAGGTTCACCGGAATTAGAGTTAAAGTGTAAGTTAAAAATATATGGGTTATATTTTACCTTACTTCTGTTCTAGGTTGCTCATCTTTTGTTAAAAGATAATATAGTTTACCAGTCATACTATTTTGAATTTATAAATTATCCTTCATGGTAATGCTAGTTTGCATCGATGTGCTTTGAGTTTAGTTCAAAATTCAACCCTTCCAGTAGCTTATGATATTCATTATATTGCTCTTGCGGAACAATTATCAGCAGATTTTTATACTGCTGATAGTCGTTTATTTAATAGTGTAAAAAACTGTTTCCCTTGGGTATATTTGGTTAGTTAATTCTGAAAAAATGGCATTTGTTTAAAGTTTAATGGAGAATATATTTAATGTTTTGATTGGAGGGATCGCCTACTCCATATTCTCAACTTCCTGCCTAAGTCGCCACCCCAATAATATCCCTATAACAATGGGAGGTATAAGTACAGCAATCAGAGCATTAATGGCCGTGGAGGGAATAGACAGATAAGGACCTCCATATTTGATTAGTGCGGAAAGTCCTGCAGAAAGAATTAGGACTTTAATAATGAAAATTATTTTATTGTTCATAACTTGTGATGTTACAGCATTTTTAATAAAGATGAGGTACATTTACGATCCCCCTAAATCCCCCTTTTTAAGGGGGACTTTGAAGAGTCCCCCCTTCTCAAGGGGGGTTAGGGGGGATCTAAAACTCTAGCTCACAGAGAACGAGAACTGCTATAAGATCAATCTTCTGTAAAAAATATAACTACTTCAAGCAGGAAAAAGCAATTGTATTATTCTTTAATTATTAATTATGCATTATCAATTATCAATTATCAATTACTAAATTATGAATCATCCCGAATCAGAATTACAAGCAAAAATTCGTCAACAATTTGATGTTATAACTTATCCCAGAGCGCCTGTAGAAAAATCTCCCAAAGATGACTATGAATTACTTTTTATTCATAATCTTGTCACACCATATTATCTGAGAAATCAAAAAGTAATAGAAACTAAAGGTAAAGTTATTTTAGATGCGGGATGTGGTAGTGGTTATAAGGCATTAGTATTAGCAGAAGCAAATCCAGGGGCGAAAATAGTAGGAATTGATATTTCGGAAAAGTCTGTAGAATTAGCTCGGCAACGTCTGCAATATCATGGTTTTCATAATGCTGAATTTCATGTATTGTCCATAGAACAATTACCGACTTTGGGTTTAGAATTTGACTATATTAATAATGATGAAGTGCTGTATTTATTCCCTGATATAGTTACAGGTTTGCAAGCAATGAAGTCTGTTTTAAAACCAGATGGAATTATGAGAACAAATCTCCATAGTTCCCTCCAACGTCATTATTATTTTCGGGCACAGGAAATGTTCCAACTGATGGGATTAATGAATGAAAATCCTGGAGAAATGGAGATGGAAATTGCACGAGAAACTTTGAATGCTTTGAAAGATTCAATCATTCTTAAACGACAAATTTGGAATGCTGAAAAGGCAAAATCTGAAGAATGGATACAGATGAATTATTTGTTTGTAGGAGATAAAGGTTATACCATCCCAGAAGTTTTTGCTGCTTTGAAAAGTGCTGACTTAGAATTTATTAGTATGGTGAACTGGCGACATTGGGAAATTTTAGATTTGTTTAAAAATGAGGACGAATTGCCAGCTTTTCTGGGAATGAGTTTGCCAGAAATTTCTGTAGAGGAACGACTACATTTATTCGAGCTTTTACAACCCATGCACCGTTTGTTGGACTTTTGGTGTGGTCATCCCCAGGAGTGTCAATCTTTTGTCCCTATTTCCGAATGGACTGATTTTCACTGGCAAAAGGCCAAGGTACAACTTCATCCTCAGTTACGAAATTCTCAGGCTAGAGAAGATTTAATTAACTCTATCAATAACCATAAACCTTTTGAAATTAGTAGTTATATTAAAATTGCTACTTTATTTCCAATTCAGATAGAAAGTAGTATCGCTGCTTGTCTGCTACCTCTTTGGGATGGGGTTTGTACTGTTGAATCTTTGGTAGAACGGTTAGTTAAGATTAAGCCATTAGACCCTATTACTCTGGAAACTGTGAGTCAGGATAGGGGTTGGGAGGAGGTTAAAGAATTATTGGATACTTTAGATCCATTTCTTTATGTGCTTTTAGAACATCAGTAGGTTGGGTAAAACGATAATAAAACCCAACACCATTAAAGTTTGTTGGGTTGAGGGACGAAATCCAACCTACTACTATTGTCAGAATTACAGGAGTCGTAACAATACCCAAGAGTATTAGTTATCATACCTAAGTCAATAGAATCTTTAAAATAACCTTCAGAAGCAGCAGTTTATCTTGAGGTTGTGCTATTGGAAGGTAATCCAAAGCGGACATTATTTAGAATATTTGGGATTGAAAGTTGGGATAACGGTGAGAGCTAGTTACGAGGAAAAATAGGAGAAAATAGCAATTTCCTTAAGTCCTTGTTTGTAGTAGGGCTTTAGCCCCTGATATATGCAGAGTTGGCGCTCAAAAGAATGAAAGTGTTTACTGATATTGCTTTTGGGATTTTTAAGTCTGGAAAAAGTGTGCTCGCTTTGAGTTGAAAAGCCTCAAAAAGTTAGTATCAACAGCAAGATTTGGACAGAGAAATTGAGGGATAATTCTTCCTGCTGCCTTCTCGCTCATTTCTGACTCTTCCTGTCTCCTGTCTTCCCCTCCAGGCTCCCCTACCTGGGAGGGGCGGGGGTGGGTTGTCTTCTGACTCCTACCCTCACCCATAATATTTTTGAGCCCAAACCCTATGTATCTCTGGGCTGAAGCCCAACTACGAGCCTAATTATAATTAGCTCTTGAGATGTCCCTTAAAAAAATTTCCTGGGATGATGATATAAATTTTTGTCAAGGTGGGTAAGTTAGATTCAGGAGAAAAAAATTATTGTCCAATTGTTATAGGAGAAAAAATGAAAACTGAATTTAAGGCTAAGTTCTTACAGCACGTTGCTAAGAAGAGAAAAGAAGAGGGTTTCACTCTGATTGAATTGTTGGTAGTTATCATCATTATCGGTATTTTGTCTGCTATTGCTTTGCCTTCTTTCTTGAACCAAGCTAACAAAGCGAAGCAGTCTGAAGCAAAGCAGTATCTAGCTTCTATTAACAAAGGTCAGCAAGCCTACTATGTAGAAAACAGTGAATTTACTGCTCAAATTACTGATTTGGGTCTAGGAATTAAGACTGAAACCGAGAACTATACTTATGAAGTAGTATCTGCAGATCCTTCATCATCAGCTCAAGCTTATACTTCGTCCACAGGTGGCGGTTTAGCAGGATATGCTGGTCTAGTATTCTTAATTGATGCAGGTGACGGCGCTCAGACTTCTCAAACTATTTTGTGTGAGGGAGCTATTGGAGAAACTGCTGCTCCTACTGTAACTGCAACAGACTGCGCTGATACGGGCGGTTACACAAAAGCTCTGTAGGTTAACCTCAACGATAATTTATACTTTGCAAGGTTAAACCCTGACATTTTGCCAAATAGAGTTTAAAAGGTAGTGTTTAAAACGCTACCTTAGTTTTTTTTAACCTATGTTTACCAATCTAAATAATAAGTTGCAACAACAAGCAGAGAAATATTTAAGCACTGAAAATTATCATAAAGCTGTTGATTTGTACGAAAAAGCTATAATAGAAAATCCTGAAAATAAGTCTTGTTACTGGGAATTAGGTTTAATACTCTTATTAGAAGGACGGGAAGAAGAAGCACAAACAACTTGGTTGTTAGGGATGGCTGATGGGGAACCTGAACAAGTCGAGAGCTGGACAGCAGAATTAGTTGAGGTACTGCTAAAAGAAGCTAATAGAAGAACTGCTTTAAAAGAATTGTTTGTAGCTGAAGGAATTCGCCAGCATATCAGGGAACTTGACCCAACTAACCTCAATAATTTATTGCAAATAGTTGATATATTGATTACTCAGAAAACTTATAGAGGTGAACAACTAACTGAGTATGAAGTCATCAATTTATTGCAAGTTGAACCCCTGCTTGAGGTTAACTCAGAACTATTGCTTCATATACTCAAAAAGTTATTAGTTAGCTATCCCAAACATCCCTCATCTCTGGAATTTACAGCGGCTTCTCTAAGGCATATTCAAGCAGCAGAAAAGGAACTTACAACTGTTTTAAATAGTTTAATCCCTGCTTTTTATGAAATTGCTTACTCCTATAACAAAGTTGCTCTGGCTAAAAATTATGCTGAATTACTTTTACCATTTGTGCCCAATAGTAGAGAGCTAAAGCAAAGCATATCGCAATTTTGTACGGATTTAACAGAATATGAGGAAAGTATCAAATATGCTAAAGAATCCTATGCGATCGCAGAAAAAATAGAGGATAAAGTTTATAACAATCATATGATTATACGAGCAGCAATTGCTGCAGGAGGTTATAATCAGGAAGTTAGAGAAATTCTGGAGCGTCAAAAATTGCTACTTAAGGAGATGATAGCAACTTCACCAGAAATTGAGGTTGGAGTTGCGATGTCACTATTTAATACTACTTTTTTCTTTCCTTATGTGCTTGACGATCCTGCTATAAATATTCAACTTCGCTCTCAAGTTTCAGAGTTTTGTCAGATAAATATAGAACAAGGCTGGAAGGAAAGAGTAGAAAAATACTCTGCTCGATTCTCTAAAAAGCAATATTTATCAGAAAGACCTTTAAAAATTGGATACCTTTCTCATTGTCTCAAAAGACATTCAGTTGGTTGGATTGTACGTTGGTTATTTGAATATCATAATCAAGAAAAGTTTCAGATATATGCTTATTTAATTGGTGCTAAAGACCGAGGTGATAGTTTACAAAGATGGTATATAAATCATGTAACTAAGGCTTATTTATATGGCTCGGTAGTCTCTTCGGAAGTTGCAGAGCAGATTTATGAGGATGAGATAGATATTTTAATCGATCTAGATAGTCTGACTTTAACAAATAGTTGCTGCATTATGGCACTAAAACCAGCCCCAATACAGGCAACTTGGTTGGGCTGGGATGCCTCTAGCACACCAGGAATTGACTATTTTATTGCCGATCCTTATGTATTGCCAGAAAATGCTCAAGAGTATTATTCTGAAAAAATCTGGCGACTACCTCAAACTTATGTAGCAGTTAATGGGTTTGAAGTTGGAGTGCCAAGTTTGCGTAGGGATAACTTGGGTATTCCTAACGATGCAGTGGTATATTTTACTGCCCAAAGAGGACCGAAATATAATCCTCAGATGTTGAGATTGCAAATGAAGGTGATCAAAGAGGTTCGCAATAGTTATTTTGTAATGAAAGGTTTTGGTAACGAAGAATTCCTCAATGAAATGATAATTGAAATAGCAGAAGCGGAGGGAGTGAGTTGTGATCGCATTAAGTTTACTGGTAGAGTAATTTTAGAAGAAGTTCATCGAGCAAATCTAGCAATAGCAGATATTGTTCTTGATACCTACCCCTACAATGGTGCAACAACAACATTAGAAACTCTGTGGATGTGTATTCCTATTGTGACAAGAGTAGGTCAACAATTTGCTGCTAGAAATAGCTATACAATGATGATGAATGCTGGAATTACAGAAGGGATTGCCTGGACAGATGAAGAATATGTAAATTGGGGTATTCGTCTAGGTAGAGATGAAAATTTACGCAAACAAGTATCTTGGAAATTACGCCAGTCTAAACGCACTGCACCGTTGTGGAATGCCAAACAATTTACTCGCGAAATGGAAAATGCTTATAGGCAAATGTGGCAGAGGTATATTGAGGGTGGGTGTTGAGATTATTTTGGCTATGTTAATAGTTCTCCAGGAGGTTAAATGGTTTTATTGTTGCCTCGCAATGACAGTGATGTTTGAATTGTCATTGCGAGGGGGATAGTTTGTCAGGCGGTTAGTTGAGTTAATTATTCCCCCCCGAAGCAATCTAATCAGTAGGATGAATTTTAGAATTGAGATTGCTTCGGCTATGTTAATGATTTCTCCAGGAGGTTAAATGTTTTTATTGTCGCCTCGCAAGGACAGTGATGTTTGAATTGTCAAACTGTTGGTTGAGTTAATTATTCCCCCCCGAAGCAATCTCATCAGCAGGATGAATGCTATATTTGAGATTGCTTCGGCTATGTTAATAATTTCTCCAGGAGGTTAAATGTTTTTATTGTCGCCTCGCAAGGACAGTGATGTTTGAATTGTCAAACTGTTGGTTGAGTTAATTATTCCCCCCCGAAGCAATCTCATCAGCAGGATGAATGCTATATTTGAGATTGCTTCGGCTATGTTAATGGTTTCTCCAGGAGGTTACATGGTTTTATTACCGCCTCGCAATGACAGTGATGTTTGAATTGTCATTGGGAGGTGGGATAGTTTCTCAGGCTGTTAGTTGAGTTAATTATTCCCCCCCGAAGCAATCTCATCAGCAGGATGAATGCTATATTTGATGATGAAAAAATGCGCTATATGGCTATATGGGTAGGATGGTATAAATATAAATGCATTCATCAATGTATTATACATATTAATATTGTTGAAGGTTGTATTTTAATTCAGTCTAATGATATGGAAGAATCAATAGTTGCGAAACTAGCAGGAATGGGAATTTATGAAGATAAAATTAGATTAGGTTTCATACATCCTAAACATCAAGAACATATAGAAAAAGAAGCCAATGTAGTTTCTATGAGTATTATCTAATTTACAGCATATTCTGTTTAGCTAAACCTAAGTTTTAAGTTTAATCAATAATCAACTCTAATTTAACTATGATTTCTGAACAATTAACAAATGATTTAGTAGCTTTACAAAAACAAGCTCATCAGTATTTAATTAAAGGTAACTATACTAAAGCTGCCAGTTGTTTTGAACATGCGATCGCCATCGAACCAAATAATAAATCTAACTACTGGTATCTTGGTTTAATGTTTCTTCTACAACAGCAAGAAGAAGAAGCCCAAATGACTTGGCTTTTAGCTATGGCAGATGGAGAGTCAGAAGAGATTGAAAATTGGAATGCTGAGTTAGTTGATATTCTCAATCAAGAAGCAAGTAGACAGGCAAAAAATAATGAATATCAAACAGCTTGGATAATTCGTCAACACATCAGAGAAATTTACCCACAAGATATTAATAACTTATTGTGCTTAGTTTATTTATCTATAGAAATAGGAACTTATACAACAGAAACTTTAGCTGAGTGGGGTGTAATTGAGTTACTAGAAACTGATAAATCTGTAAGTCTTAATCAAGAATTATTAATGCTTACTTGGGATAGAGTTTTAAAAGCAGCAGCTTCAGAAACATCTTCATTTGAGTTAACTAAGGCGATCGCTCCTCATATTCAAGACTCTCAAAAATTTATTAATATTCTCCTACAATTAGTTTATGAATTCGCTTATGCTGCCCATCAAGTTTCTACAGCAATAGATTTCTGCAAGATTGGTTTAGAAGTAGCAGCAAAAGATTCAAGATTGCTAGAAACACTAGCTAAATTGTGTACTGAAACAGGAGATTATACTGAAGCTATAGAGTATGCACAACTAGCATATTCAGTGGTGGAAACTATACCAGAACAACTATATCAAAATCTAGCAGTTATTAAAAGTATGATTACTGCAGGTGGGTATTGGGATGAATTATCTCCTTTTATTCAAAGGCAAAAATCACTAATAAGTAAAGTAGTTGATGAAGAGCCTAAAGATTTAGGTACATCAGAACTTTTAATAGGTTTATATAGTTCGTCTTTTTATTTTCCCTATATCCAAGATAACCCTCAAGAAAATCTCAAAATCAGACAACAAATTAGTCAACTATGTCAAACAAATATTAAAATATCTTGTGCAGAGAGGATTCAAAAATATAGCAACAGAAATAATACCTTACCCCAAACAGCTAAATCATTAACAAGATCTTTAAAAATAGGATACATTTCATCTTGTTTCAGGAGACATTCAGTAGGTTGGTTAGCTCGCGGTTTGTTTGAACACAGCGATCATGAAAAGTTTGAAATTTATACTTACATGATAGCATCAAGGCTTTTCTACGATCCTCTCAAAGAATGGTATACTGCTCATTCTGACAAAGTACATCAATATGGTTTGGTGACAATGGATGTAGCAGAGCAAATTTACAATGATAAAATAGATATATTAATTGAACTAGATAGTCTGACATCTAATACTATTTGTGGTATTATGGCACTGAAGCCAGCACCTATACAAGTTAGCTGGTTAGGGTGGGATGCTTCAGCAATACCAACTATTGATTATTATATTGCCGATCCTTATATACTACCAGAAGATGCTCACGAATATTATCAGGAAAAAATTTGGAGACTCCCGGAAACTTTCTTAGCAGTAGATGGGTTTGAAGTTTCTGTGCCAACTATTACCCGTGCAGATTTAGAAATTCCTGATGATGCTGTAGTTTATCTGGGATCGCAAAGAGGTCCAAAATATAATCCACAAATAGCCAAGTTACAGATGCAAATTTTGAGGGAAGTTCCTAATAGTTACTATATTATTAAAGGGTTTGGTGAACAAGATTCTATCAACCGTTTCTTTTTTGAAATAGCTGAAAAAGAAGGGATAGCTAGAGAAAGGATAAAATTTATTTCTAGGGTGAAACTAGAAGAAATTCACCGCGCTAACTTAGAAATAGCAGATATTGTCTTAGATACCTATCCTTATAATGGGGCAACAACAACTATGGAAACTCTCTGGATGTGCATCCCAATGGTAACACGGGTTGGTCAACAATTTGCAGCACGCAACAGTTACACGATGATGATGAATGCTGGCATCACTGAAGGTATTGCTTGGAGTGATGAGGAATATGTGGAGTGGGGAATTAGATTAGGGAAGGATGAGAAGTTGCGGCAGGAGATATCCTGGAAGTTGAGAAAGTCGAGACAAACTGCTCTGTTGTGGAATGCGAAACAGTTTACCCGCGAGATGGAAAAAGCTTACGAGCAAATGTGGCAGAGGTATATTGATAATTAATAATTGATAATTGATAATTAGGGTTTGCTGAAAAAAGTGGAGTGTGGTGAGTATTGAACCAAATAATAAATCCAACTACTGGTATCTTGGTTTAATGTTTCTTCTACAACAGCAACAAGAAGAAGTCCCCTCGCAATGACAGTGATATTTGAATTGTCATTGCGAGGGGGATAGTTTGTCAGGCTGTTAGTTGAATAAATTCTTCCCTCCCGAAGCAATCTCATCAGCAGGATGAATGCTATAATTGAAATTGCTTCGGCTATGTTAATGGTTTCTCCAGAAGGTTAAATGGTTTTATTACCACCTCGCAATGACAGTTATGTTTGAATTGTCATTGCGAGGGGGGATAGTTTCTCAGGCTGTTAGTTGAGTTAATTATTCCCTCCCGAAGCAATCTCATCAGCAGGATAAATGATGTAATTGAGATTGCTTCGGCTATGTTAATGGTTTCTCCAGAAGGTTAAATGGTTGTACTATCACCTCGCAATGACAGTGATATTTGAATTGTCATTGCGAGGCGGGATAGTTTCTCAGGCTGTTAGTTGAATAAATTCTTCCCTCCCAAAGCAATCTCATCAGCAGGATGAATGCTATAAGATTACTTCGGCTATGTTAATGGTTTCTCCAGAAGGTTAAATGGTTTTATTCGCCTCGCAATGACAACAGGAGTTTTATTGCTTATTTAAAATGCTAGGGAAGATAGAATTAAACGCTATAGGAATAGAAATATAACTTTATGTCAAACAGTAGGAGTGATTTCCTACGGAATGCTCTGCAAACGCGAATCGTCCCTACAGGGTTTTGATTGTGGCGATGTGGTTCATCAATCTAAAAGACTGTAATTTATCTTCGTTATCTTAGGGTGCTAAAGGGCAACAACAAATAAAGACTTTTTTACCACTAACTCATTCCTTACCCACAGCTATCCGTAGAAACTAGCGATTCTCATAGATATATATATGTCTGAACTAATAATTTCTCGTAGAAACACAGCTTTGCGTGCGTAAGTCATATTACGGAGATTTTCCGAATTGAGTAGATGATACTCTGTTTAGCAAATTCATTCTAAGTTGTCAATGATCGTAGACAGATTTTACCAATATTTGATATTTAGGGGAATAATGGACTTTAATCAGGGTTTTTGTCTTACATATCTATGTATGATCACAGTTGAGTACATGATAGTTTATTTAGCAGATGCATCTCAACTTGTCAATGATCTCATGGAAACTTTACCAAAAATAGGGATTTTGTCTCAAAGATGGTTTTATTTACGTATCAACATTTTAGTCACATCAGTTAATTGCTTCCTACGAGGAGGTAGGTTTGTGGGTGAAAATCTAGATCTAGCTTTTTTTCCTGATTTTTCATACAAAAAGCGTAGTTACGATAAATTAACTAGGCATAAAATACTAATCGGCCATATTTTTCATACTTAGTTATATGTAGTAAAAATTACACTAATATCAAAAATCTCTCTGTTCAAACAGCATTAAATAAAATCATATTTTTCCGAAAAACTTTAAAGATTCGGTAAAGTCTTTCAAAAGGGGTTGCCATACTTAAGTAGGATTAGCTAGATTATATTCATGAGGGCAAGAGAGGTTAACAACCACCTTAAAAATACTGATAAGTTTAAAGCTTTTAAAAAGTAAAAAGGCTAAATAAAATAAGTATTATCCTCATAATTGCAAAAAAAAAGTTACATACTAATTAAGGAGTCTTCAAAATGAAAAACCAAATCGTTGCTTCCATCGCTGCTATTCCTTTCGCTGTAGGTACTATGTTTGCTGGCACTGGTGCTGCAGAGGCTGCTGCATTGAGTGGTAATATAACTATTAACGGTAATGGTGATATAAGTGGAGTTGGTGGTGGTGTTACCAAAGTAGATTTTATAGACGTTGACGACATTATGGCCACCGGAGATTTTGCTAAGTTTGATCCTGATTTTACAGCTACACCTGTAAATTCAGTAATACCTGTAGATTCTCCAAACTATATTAATATTCAGGATTTATACCTAACTCCAACAGGATTTAACCCATCTGTTGATCCTCTTGTATCTTTTATAGATTTTGGCGAAAGAACATTACAACCAGGTGGTGAAGTAGGAAATTTAACCTTTGATCTATATGAGCCAGAGGAAGAAAATATTCTTATAGTTGGTGAATTCGTGGCCTCGTTTAAAGCAGATGGTGTATGGAAATTTAATGGTGAAACTATTGCAGAAGGTGGTGTTAGTATGACTGATGCTGGCGTGGGAAGCTATACAATATCTTTGACAGTAGCAACTCCTGAACCAACTACATTATTCGGCCTTGGTGTAGTTGCTACAGGTTTAGTAGCTAGCCGTCGCAAGAAAAGCTCCTAAGCTGAAGTCTGGTGATGGGGTGAGCGATCGCCCTCCTCTGACTAATTCTACTAATATTAGTGAGAGTCTCACGAGTCTAGAAAAAAATAGGCGATCGCATTATCCTTCTCTATTGTTAATATCTTTAGTTAATAGTTACAAAGCATTTTCCGATTTAATTTATATTAAACTTGGGTATCTACCATTATTAGCATCTACTAGCATTCAAGCTGGTATTAAGAGTATTAAAAATCTTATATCATGTTATTTCAAATCCTAGAAATTTCTCTTCTATCAGGAAATTATTCAAAATTATTGTGAGTTGTGACATAGCTCCAAAAAAAGTTAAAATTATCAGGGTGATTAATAGTAGGGATGATCGGTAAATCATTTCTACTTTTTAAGTTGACTATGCCAAAAGTTCTTGAATACTCGCTTCAATCTGAGTAATATCTGAGACAAATCTACAAAAAGGAATATCGTAACTCCAAGTCTCATAAAATCCTTGATTCTTGTGATAAGAATTTTGTAAAAATATATGAGGTATATTCAAAAGTACACAGAGAATATGCCCATGCAAACGATTGGTAATAATCAAACGATACTTTTGAAACTGATAAATTCCACTATGGAGGAAACTTAAAGAAAGACGGTGCAGAGATGGATTATCCACAGAACTAAAATCCATATTTTCTGTAGCAGTTTTCAACCAAACTCGTCTATCTATTAATTCTTGAGGTATTCTTAAACCCCGTTGCCAAACTTCTCGATAAAGTTGAGCTAATATTGGTCTAAATCGAGAATTAGCATTTCCCAGAATCCATTTTTGATTATAAGAAACCCAGTCAGCAACTACCAAATTAGAAATTGCCATTGATTCTGGTAAAAAACTTTGATTTAACTCTTTATCTGTTCTGTTATGATACAAAATAGAATTTTCAGGATTTCTAGGAACAGATAAAAAAGGCATTCCCGCCATTTGAAAAGCCAGATCTGGAGCTAGAATAACTCGACAGTTATCAAAATGTTTGATGGCAATATCATAACTGTAGTGATCGCGTACACATACAGTTAAATTGGGATGAGAATTAAAAACCTTTGCCGACTTTTCCAAATAACTTTGGTTCTGAAAATAAATAGTTTGTGGCATCACAATAATCTGGCGATGATGATTTTGAGCTATCACATTTTCACGGAATTTTTGATGTCCATACCAGATATCTCCTAGATTTCCTCCACCATGTAAAATAATTGGAGAATCACCAATTTTTTCATCCATCTTAGCTTGAGAAAAATATTCCGCACTGGAAGCATAAGCTATTTTTGTCTTGAGTACATTAGTTAAATAAAAGACAGTGCCCAACCAAATTAGATGGTCTCCAATATTGATATCACGAGGATATTGTAGTAAAGCACATTGTTCAAAATTTCCCAAGTTTTTGAGAGATTCATGCAAAATTTTTTTAATGGTAGAGCCATTAGAATGCTTAATTGATTGATTGCTAGATATATCAGTTTGTAAGAACATTAATTTCAGCTATATATTGGTAGTTGTAATCTTAAAAAAAAGGTATTTTTAAACACTATAGAATTGAGTTTTCAGATTAAAACTCTGTTCTATGTACTTTCCTTACAGATTCAGCAAAAATTATTTTGTTATTCCCCAATATAGATAATACTAATTTGAGGATGTTTTTTCTGAAGTTTCTCAGATATTGCCAGCAGTTATAGATAGGGCTGTAAAAACTAGCCAATAAGAATTTTAGTTCACAAACAGCAATAATATCAGTCTGTAAAACTAAAGAATATTTGAGCAAATGAACAATAATTTTCTTGAAGTCATTAATTAGATAAAATGGTATTACTAATGGCTTTTGCCATTGAGAGAAATTTAAGATTCTAGTTTGATATCGAGTCAAACCAATAGATTGAAAAAACTTAATTAAATAATCTTTTTCCAGACGGTATTTATATATTTTGTGTTCAATTTCCATTTCTGGAACAAACCAAATTTGCCAACCGTTTTTTCTGATATGTGATAGCATTTCTACATCTTCCCCAGTCTGTGGAAGAGTAACACTTTCCAGAACACTTTCTAACCAAGCTTGTTTACGAATAACTATTCCTGCACCAACAGGGTAAACTCGTTGATAAACAGACGGATATTTTTCGTTGTAACAAAATGCTTCTTTGGCTTTTTTCAGAGCAAAAAAGCTCGCTACTCTTTCAAAATTTGGTGGTGGAGTCACTTCAAATATTCCATGAGACTGACCGCCATAAGCACCGACTTGAGGATGAGATTTGCCAAAGGTATAAGCTGCTGTTACCCAATTAGGAAAAGGTAAGTTGTCATCATCAAGAAAACCTATCAACTCGCTTTGAGCTTTTTTGATTGCACATTTTCTGGCAAAAGCCAATCCCTGTCGTGGTTCAAAGTAATATTTAATTGGATGATTTTTATCCCATTTAGACTGATATTTTTTTATGATTTTGGCAGTATTATCATTACTATTATTATCAATAATAATGATTTCCCAAGAAATTTTTTGTTGCTGAATTTTTGTGTATTTTATACACTCTCGTAGTTTTTCCAAAACATCAGCAATACGAGTTTCCCCATTATAAGTACAGATTGCTACAGTGAAGTCAACCATAATAGTTATATTCTTAATTTATTAATTACTTTCAAAAACAACTTGGGCTATCTTTGCTATTTATTACCCATTAAATTTGTATATTTTGATTGTAGTTGCTAATAAAATAAATTGGGAATCGTATAAATTGCGGAAAAAATATAGTTAATTTTATATCCACGCAAAAAAGTTTTCGATCCACTTACTGTATCGAAAATAATCTGTTATTATTCTAAGATAAAATGCTCTATAATATAAAGCTTGATTATATGAAACACTAAAAATTTTACTACAGATTTCCCCCTTAAAAAAACTGGGTTAGGGGGATAGTCTATAGCATCAATTATTCTATTTCATATTATAGAAGCGGGTTGAGATCGAAATCTCTGGTGTTTCACATTTACCGTTTATAGAGATCTGTCCCATAACCTTGATTACAAATAAGGATAATTTTCAAGAGAGTCTGTCCTAGATTTTGCTGAGACTTGCGAATGACGCCAGCTTATTTTAACTGCAAACCAGCAGTTGAAATAAGCTGGCTAAACTCGGATTACTCATGATTAGGTTGTATTCAAGAATTGAGAATTAAGAATTGAGAATTGAGAATTACCTCTCCTTGAAAAGAAGAGGATTGACGAACAGGAAAATTTTGATTTATTATCCCCTTAAAAGAGTAGGCTTTAAACCACAAGATTTCGGTAACTACAGTAATTTGAAATATTAAAATCCTTGCTAAATATACCCCCCTTTTTAAGGGTATAGGGGGGATATCCCGTAGCATAATTTTTTCTATTTCATATTACTAGCTATTCTTTTTCTTCAAACCGAAAGCAGAAGCAGCAGCGACTAAACCTAAACCTAGCATTGTTGAAGGTTCTGGGACTGCTTCTGAGGTTGCTACTGTACCAGAAAAAGCAGCATCTAATAATTGATTGTCCATAACTGCATTTTGAACTTCTTGAAGGCTTTGTTGCACTTGGAAAGTGATACTACCAGTGGCATCAGTCTCCATTCCATCTTTAAGAAAATATCCCATGAAGCCTAAGTTGACATCAGTTGAGTCTGTATTATCAATGAACGTAAAGTCTGAGACTGATTCCAAGAATAACACAGTTCCATCATTCAACGCTATAAATTCCTGTGCTGCATTAAATGTAGTTTCACTCCCATCTGTTGCATTAAGACCAGTTAAATCGAAGATATCTGCCATACTATTGTTTGCGAACCCAAAGTCTTCTTGTGCAAGTTTTACAGATATTTTTGGATCTAATCCCGATGGATCGGTTACAAAGTCAAGTTCTTGATCGTTAAACTGAACTGTAGTAGCAGGAATAACAAACTCACCCAAGTCAACTTGATCTGAACCATCAAACTGAAAACCACCACTTAAAGTTGTAGCATTAGCAACACCAGGATTGAATACAGTACTTACTGCTAAAGGAGCAGAAACGAGAGCAGTAAAGATTAGATTTTTCATGTTTAATTCCTTTGTTTTTGTTAGTGAGTTTTGATTGAATACAAATGTTATCAGCCAATTTGCTGATATCAATTTAATTCCTTGTGTTGGCAGCTACAAATTGCATTTCGTGCGCCTGTAAAACAATATAGCAAGCAATTAGTTGCTATTCCCTTATTTATACTTATCTTCATCAAAACTTTAAGAAAAAAGCATTTTTTGTCGTGATAAATACAGTTATTTGTAAATATTTAATTAAGTAGATATGATTGTTCCGGAAATCAATTATAGCCTTGGAATACTATAGATCGTCTCGACAAAAAGTTATTTATTTTATTTATTTTTTAGGGTTTGTATAAAAAAATATTTATTTTTTCCGGATAGTTAATATCCTTCTAGAATAATATAGAATTACCTAAGAAAAAAAAGTTATTAATATTTTTTTCCGGATAAGTAGTATTGCTCTAGAATAATGTATTTTTGTTTGAAAAAATCCCTTGGTTGGACTGATATTTGAGTACTGTAGAAAATATGTTGGTCAAACCAGACAGATAGTTATAGCAATCGAAGCAAAGGTTAGGACATTTATAAATTCTCAAACTTAGTCATAAATTATTTTTGACTTTTGCCTTTTACCTTGCGCGTAGCGCTATATGCTTGCTTAAACATTTTGAAGAGGGAAGAAGAAACAGACAAAAGGCAATTTTGCGATCGCAATTATCATAAGTAGACGATCTCATGTTCAGATTCAGATCGGCGTGTTATCAAAAAAGTCTTTATTTGTAGTTGCGGTGAATGCGTTCAAAATATATCTAGGAACGCACTCACTGCAATAAGAAGTCTAATTATCAGTATGTAACTGAAGGAGGTATTGAAACTTGTGGTGAATCCTTCTAGTTTCATATATTTTCTGCTTCAAGCTGAATAAAACAAGGTATGATCAGGAATTGTTATACCGTTTCAGGGAAGTCAAAAGTCATTAGGGGGAGAATTGACTTAATCAAAGAATAACGATATAATACGTAAAAAAGCATACTTTTA
>NZ_JBNHER010000113.1:0-5628 GCF_050015975.1 Dapis purpurea BLCC-M126
TTCCCCTTAAAAGGGGAGGCTTTAAACCAGAATTATTTAATTATTAATTATTAATTATTAATAATTGGGTAAAGTTTACAAATCAGCTCTTAGTATTGTTGTGGAACAGGCAGGATGCCTGTTTCTATATTTACTCTTTTTTATTAAACTAATTCCCTGGATGAGTCATATTTTTAGGAATCACAATCTCCTCAAATTCCTCTGCCGAAACATAACCTAAATCCAAACAAGCTTGCTTCAAAGTTAAATCTTTTTCATGGGCAAAATGCGCAACTTCCGCAGCCTTATCATACCCAATTTTAGGACTCAAAGCTGTCACCAACATCAAAGATTGTTCTAAATAAAACTCAATTTTTTTCTGATTTACCTTTAGATCGATTAATAGAAAATCAGTAAAATTATTACAACTATCAGCAATCAAATTAATCGACTGAATCAAATTAAAAACCATCATCGGTTTATAAGTATTTAACTCAAAACTCCCCTGAGCACCAGCAAAAGCGATCGCTGCATCATATCCCATCACCTGAGTTGCCACCATTGTCATTGCCTCACACTGAGTAGGATTAACTTTTCCTGGCATAATTGAAGATCCTGGTTCATTTGCAGGCAAAATTAACTCCCCAAAGCCACATCGAGGCCCGCTTCCCAACCAGCGAATATCATTAGCAATTTTCAGTAACGAACCAGCTAAAGTCTTCAAAGCACCACTCGCCATCACTGTCGCATCGTGAGCAGCTAAAGCAGCAAACTTATTAGGTGCAGACACAAAAGGCAACCCAGTTATTTCACTAATATGTTTCGCAGCAAGTTCAGCAAAACCACTCACCGTATTCAACCCCGTTCCCACTGCAGTACCACCCAAAGCTAGTTCGTACAAATCTGGCAATGTATGAGTAATACGTTGCAAATTTGCATCTAGTTGCGCCACATATCCCGAAAATTCTTGCCCCAATGTCAGAGGTACAGCATCTTGTAGGTGAGTACGCCCTATTTTAACAATTTCCGAAAATTCTTCTGACTTCTCTTGGAGCGCATCGCGCATTTTCCTAACTTTCGGCAGCAACTTTTCATGTAATGCTACTGCTGAGGCAATGTGCATCGCAGTTGGGAATGTGTCATTAGATGACTGCGACATATTAACATGATCGTTAGGATGTATAGGGTTTTTGCTTCCCATTTCTCCACCAGCAATTTCTATCGCCCGGTTAGCTATGACTTCGTTAACATTCATATTGCATTGGGTGCCACTTCCTGTCATCCAGACTCGCAGTGGGAAGTTACCATCTAGTTTCCCGGCAATAATTTCTTCTGCTGCTTGAACGATTAATTTTGTTTTGTCTTCTGGAAGTTTACCTAGTTCCTGGTTAGTTTGGGCGACTGCTTTTTTAAGAATAGCAAATGCTTTAATGACTTCTGGTGGGATATAGTCTTGTCCAATAGAGAAATAGATAAGCGATCGCTGAGTTTGAGCGCCCCAATAACGGTTTGCTGGCACTTCTATTTTTCCCATGCTATCGCTTTCAATTCGCATTTTGGGCGGTGTTGATTCTGTCATTGGTAATTTTTTTGATACAGTTTATTGTTCTATTTACCTACATCATCAGCTTTTATCCCACCTACTTAGTTAAATTTTTATTATTGTGTATTAAAACTCAATTCAATTACCGTGCCAAAACCAATGAGTTGGATTTGACTAAGTTAGTTTTACTTTGATATTGTTGTTTTTTTGACTTTAAGTATTTTTCTACTATTTCTAAAATTTTATTTGCATTTGCTGGTTTTCTTAAAAAATCTGTTGCACCTGCGACTTGCGCTCTAACCCGGTTTATCCAACTATCTTCCCCAGTATAAATAATAATAGGAGTTTCTTTATAAGCAGGAGCTGTCCGCAAAAAATTACAGAGTGCATAACCATTAACATTAGGTATAACTAAATCCATAAATATTAATTCAGGTGGCTTTTTAGCCATTAACCCTATTCCCTCCATTGGGTCAGTAATTTTTTCAATTTTATATCCTTTAGGCATCAGAATTTGCTCTAAAAAATTACCTGTTGTTGGTGTTGAATCTATACAAGCTATTGGAACTCTGGGGCGATTGTTGGAACAGTAAACTAGGCGTAATTGTTCTAAAGGAGAGGGTAAATCTGGTACTGCTCGAACTTCGATTAAACCTTGTTTAAAAAAATGATATAAAGTACGAGTTGTTAAGGCTAAACATTGCTTCTTTTGCACTGCAATATCCCACAAAGTATTTTGACCATTAAATTGATTAGTAATCGCGTCTAAAGATGCTTCAGAGAACCGACTTTGTGAGTTTACAGATTTTTTCACTATTGGAGCTTGTTCTGGGAAAATATCAGTAATGCCCATTTTATCCCAGCGTTCCCAGAGTTTTTGTGCTCCTTCTAGAATTTGTTTTAATTCTGGTGGAGATAATGCTAACTTAGTAACAATTTCTGCAGTTAATTTTTGATAGGAATGCCAGTTTAAATTTAACACTGGTTGACTTGCTAAAGAAAATAATATTTCATAGCTACTATTACGGATAATTGCTTTTCCTTCTTCTAAAGTTATTTGTTCTTGAGTAATACCTTGTTTGAGAAGTTGATATTCCCATAATTCTTCATTGGATAGTAAACCAGCATTAAATTTTAAATTTTGACAATGTTGACTAATTGCTCGATACCAACGCCTAGTTTGATGTAATCCTCCTGTGGCATATAACATTAGTCCTCGACAAAAGTAAATTTGCCATTGTTGTTCCCCATTATCTATAATTAGTTTGCCTGTTGCTTGTTTCTGGCCAAGTACAGCCAAGGCATTCCATATTTTATTGCACCCTGTATTAGTTACTAACATATATTACTCATTAACTATATTATTTTATAGTATATAATTTTCCAAATCATTTGGTAAAACTATATTGTACCTTTTTCTAATATTAAAAAATCTCTTTTAACTCTTGGCTGTTTCCTTCTGGAGCTGTTAAATGAAGCATTTATTTAGTCTTCACCTTTGAAATTTAACTCCTCTGGTCATAATCTCCACTATGTCTATATTGTATTTACTTTTTCTGAAATATGCCATGGCAGTAAGTACTATTGCCTAACAAATTTCTTAGTTGAGAAAGATATATAAGCAAGATAAATTCTGAGTATATATAATTAATATTCTTCTCAAAGTCTTACACCAGTTGAATAAATTTTGCTACAAATATTTAGGTTACTGCTTAGGAGTCAGGAGTCAGAAATATTTAGTTTAAATATCATTTATTAGCTTGAACATCCCTGTTTAATCAAAGATAAATCTGATTAAATTGTTTTAATTATCTTGATTATTTGTAAAATTATCTTATCAAATTGGTATTATACCAATTTGATAAATGTTTGCTGCAAATGACTAAGTTATTTATTAGGAGTTAGAAGTTAGGTAGGGGAGCTATCAGATTTGTAATGTACAGAAGTCAGAATGAATGTTTTCAATACCATTTTTTAGGCGGGAAATTATCTTTACTTGTCAAATAGACATCTTCTGTCTAGTCTTTTAATCACAGTTACTATTCGTAACATTATTTTTTCAAGATGGTATTATACATATACAACCTAGCAATTTTCAAGCGTAACAACGATAATTTAATTTTTTAGTCATTACTAATTTATTTTAATACAGCCGAATATTCATCTCAATCATTAAGCACTTATATAGCCAAAAAATCACATTAGCCTTCTACAGCCAAACAAGTAAAATTATATGCTCGTTCTAAAGTTAAAATTTGAGAAGTTTTAGCCTCTTGTCTATTTACATATTTTGCTACAACTTCTACAACTTTTTCTGCGCTAGAAGATTTACATAGATAATCATTAGCACCTATTAACTTAGCTCTAGTCCGATCGATAATACCATCTTGACTCGATAAAAATACAATTGGTGTATCTTTAAACATAGTAGTTTTGCGTAAAAAATCACATATCGTATAACCACTAACTTTAGGCATAACTAAATCCAAAAAAATCAAATCAGGTTGAGAATCTTCTAGGGCTGCTAACCCTTTAATTGGATCTTGAATATGCACAACTTTATATCCTAATGGCTGGAGAATTTTCTCCAAAAAATTACCTACAAGATGACTATCATCAATACAAGCAATTGTCGCTTGAGGCCGACGATTTTCTACAGATACTAAGCGTAATTTTTCTGGTGGTGAAAGCCAATCTTCTACTTGCTTAAAATAAATTAAACTCCGTTGTTCACAATCATATAAATTCTGAGCTACTTCCACTAATGACATTTTCATTAAAAATGCAATATCCCAAATTGTTCTATCGCAATTTAATAACTTATTTACTGTCAACAAAAAGTCTGAATTTTCTTGACTTGACAATAATTTATTTGTATCTCTAATAACAGGGGTACTATCAGGATTAATATGCCATAAACCTTCCTCTTGTAAAGATGTCCAAACTCTTTTTGCTGAAGTCAGAACTTCTTTAATTTCTAGTCTCGATAAAAGTAAACTTAGAGCTGTTTGAGAACTAGGATGTTTCTGCGGATGCCATCTTCTTGTTAAACCAGGTTGACTAATAATAGCAAAAAAAACTTCCTCTGCAATAGTACGCAAAATTGCCTTAGCTTGAGCTAAAGTTATCTGATTTTCGCTAATAGCTGTTTGTAATAATTTATATTCCCACAATTGATGATTGCTTAACTGATTGACTTCAAATTTAAAGTTAGGACAATGTTGACTGATAGCTCGATGCCAACGTCTAGTAGAATGTTTTCCCCCACTTGCATATAGGAGATGACCAAATAGGAAGTAAAGTTGCCATTCTTGATTGCCATGAGCGACGACTAACTTACCTGTAACTTGCTTTTGGCTAACTATACTAAGGGTATTTGCCAGCTTAATATAGCCTATTGTTGATGCTGACATAATTATTTAACCTTTAACATAATAGTGACATTTAATTTTGATGTACGAACAAACATAGCAGTCTAATATATATACAACTTTTATTATTTAATATTTATTTGATTTTGTCATGGTTTGTTATACTGATTTTTCAGTATCATCGCGTTTATATATCAGGATTTTCTCGGAAACTTTCTTGCTTATTATTGTTACTTAACAGACAACATTTATCACTCACCACAGTCTTGGCCTATTTTTCATCCGCCATTTTGCTTATTTTTGAGTTTTTTTTGTGAAGCAGGTTCATAATTTAGATTGTGGGTATTTGATATTTTTTACATTGATTTAATTTTAGCTTAACTTGATTCATGCTAACAAAACTGCTACGGGTATGATATGTTTGCATATTGTATATTAGACATCTCCGGAAAACAGGGAGTAGGGAGTAGGGAGTAGGGAGTAGGGAGTAGGGGGAAAGAATTGATGATTTATACGCGATACTTGAAAATAGTTATGCCGTTTCACGGAAAAGTTAAAAGTTATATCATGTAGGCTGGTATCGTTTGTGTAAACCCAAGTATGAGTATCTACAGGAAATTTAAGTTTTTCAGGCTTTTAAACCTTCTCTCCTAGATAACTAATATCATGTTCGGGTAATCACTTACAGCGCTTTTCAGTTGAGTAGACCACAAAACTGTTGTAGGAGTAATGAGT
>NZ_JBNHER010000114.1:0-26473 GCF_050015975.1 Dapis purpurea BLCC-M126
TGATTGCTGTATGTATGAAATTTTCGAGGTACGGCGGTATAAGGTTTTTTTCCTTGACCGTTATTAATACTTTAGCTAGTTTATTTCGTTTTGTAAAGGGGTTTGTGCCTAAAGTATTAAATCTAATTAATAAGTAGAGCTTATCTTACAAAAAATAATACTGTTTACTTTAAATCAATCAAAAAGTAGTCCTCTTATTGGTCAAGCTTCAAACCTAATTTTCCTGTGATTGTCTACTTTTTGGAATTATGATGGACTTTTTCTTACTAGGAAACAAGCAAGCAAACTTCAAGAAATTAACTGGAAACTAGCCTATTAATCAAATGTTCTATCAGTGTGAGACGATAATATGGGGCACATATTTTAGAAACTGCCCTTGGCTGAGGACAATAATCAAGAAAACTAATAATATTGCCGTAAATGCACTTTTGGGCAAAAAGGGCTTCAAGTTTCTGGGATGGAAGACGACTAAGATCAAAATGTAGTTCTTTAATGTTGGGGGAATAATCTAACATCAGGCTATGGGTATAACCGCAACTCTTAAGAAGTTCCAAACATTGCAGGGTTTTAGTAAAAAACTCTGGAGACCAACCCTTTTGTTGTTTTTTCCTATTTACCCCGCCACCATACTCAAACATTACAACCTTGGGCAGTAAGTCTGAAGATAGGTCACTTAGTTGTTGCAAGACTTGCCATTCCCAGCCCTCAATATCTAGTTTTAAACAGGTAATAGCGGTAATCGCTTCTTGTTTGATTAATGTCTGGAGGGTGAGAGTTGGCACTATGAGTTGATTTCTCGAAGCCCCGAACCATTGCGGAGAAAGAGAACTAAAGTTACTATTAAATAAACCTGCGAACTTTCCTAAATATAGGGTTTGTTCCCCGTTCCGATCCGACAAACAGATTGGTAAAAGTTTCAATTTGGAATGGTCACTTAACTGCTTTAACTTTTTCACAGGCAACGGTTCAACAGCAATCGTCTCAAAGCCCAATTCTGCAAATAGTTGACAATAAAAAGCAAATGTCCCCACACCCACATCTAAACACTTTCCAGAACGTTGCGGATCAATAGTCGGCAGTAAATCAGCAAGCAGAGCTTGGCAACAAACTTCTACACGCATGGTAACTTTATAATATTTGGACAAAGCACACGAACAAACAGTGCATTGAGATAACACAAATGGCTATCTATCGCGAAAAACTGGTCAAAATTACCTGAGTCCTTATACAAAGAATCTTGCTTAACTAATAAGTAAGTGAAAAAATTTTGGTTTTCGGCCACAGGGAATAAAGAATAGGGAAACTGAAATAATATAGCTGACTCACATAGTAACTAACTGAATTTAATGCCTCACCCATGTCTAGAATTGTTACATATAGTCCTGCTTATACAATAGTTCCTACTTATGAATGCTTTAATCATTGTAGCTATTGTAATTTTCGCTCAGATCCAGGCAAAAGTTTTTGGCTGAGTCTATCAGAAGCAGAAAAAAAATTACTATATCTCAAAAATAAAGGTATAATTGAGATTTTGATTCTGAGCGGTGAAGTACATCCGAATAGCCAATACAGACAAGCTTGGTTTCAACTAATCTATGATTTATGTAAACTAGCTCTATCTTTAGGATTTTTTCCCCATACCAATGTAGGGCTACTTAGTAGGGCAGAAATGAAAAAGTTGAAACAGGTAAATGTATCAATGGGACTAATGTTGGAGCAGATAACACCTAAATTACTAAAAACAGTCCATAGAAATGCTCCTAGCAAGATACCACATTTACGGTTACAACAATTAGAATGGGCTGGGGAATTAAGAATTCCTTTTACTACTGGTTTATTATTAGGAATTGGAGAAACTGTAACTGACTGGAAAGAAACATTAGAAGCGATCGCTAATATTCATAAAAAATGGGGTCATATTCAAGAAGTTATTCTACAACCCTACAGCCCTGGTAATCAAGAAATATGGAATGGTGAAGGTTTTGATCTTAATTTATTGCCGGAAGTTGTGGCGATCGCCAGTCAAATTTTACCCTCAAGTATTACCCTACAAATTCCTCCTAATTTAGTTACAAAACCAGAAATATTATTAGCTTGTTTGGAAAATGGAGCGCGAGACTTGGGCGGCATTGGACCTTATGATGAAGTTAATCCTGATTATCCTCACCCTTACTATCAAGCTTTAGCAAAAGTTTTAGAGTCTGGGGGATGGCAGTTAATTAAAAGATTACCAGTATATTCTCAATATGATTATTGGTTGCCAATAAATTTAAAAAATATTGTGAGTAAATGGCGTATTAAATTATCAATAAATGGATAATCTACAATTAGTCAGTTTGACGTCCACGGCCTTTTCTTTTTACTCAAAAATCCTTTAATTGGTATTTATCTCGTATCTTTACCAAGGTACAGGAAGATAAAAGATTATCAAGAAAGTCTGAAACCATTATTATACATAAAATGGACGTAACAGAACTCGAATCTGTGACCTCCACGATGTCAACGAACAATTACTAAGTACGCCAAACCTTTATCTCTGCTCTCTTTTGGTCTTTCCTGTGAATTATTTTAGCTGAAAGATACCAATTTGATACCATGGAGATTAAAAAATGGCTTGGTGGGAGTTAGTCTTATGCTATGCTGTCATACCGCTTAGAGAATGTCGGAGATTAGAATTGGTCACCTGAGAGTCCATTTTATTCGGTTGTCGATGGATTTATTATTGTTGATAAAGGGAGTAGTTATGTTTGATTTTTTATATTATAAATTTATATAATAATTTTATATAATAAATTTTCACAGATACCCTTGCCGTCTTCATAGTTTTTCACCATGGTTTTAGGCTGCTTTAACGTCCCCTCGTTTGGCCATACCGAAAGTGTCTCTAATTGGGGTAGTTCTTTCTATTTCATCAACCCAAGCACTGACAAGCATATTTATAACTTGGGATTGGTTGGTATCGTACAACTTTGAGTAGTATTTTAATTTCTCTTTCAACTCAGAGTCAGTATAAACCTTGAAAAATGGCGTTCCTGTGTGTTTTGACATAATTCATTATCTCCTTTAAATACAATATTCTGGATTGACCTGAAATTCCTTTCCGCTGTTAGTATCCCTCAGCCAGACGTTAATCAAGCCAATAGCTTTGCCTAAGTATTTGGCCGTCAGTTTTTCACCTTCAGCTGACACATACCTGATAACTCGCCCTGGTCTCCAGACTTTGTTTCCCTTCTTGTAGGAAGTTCGGATTACTTTGTCTTCTGGCTTATCATACTCCGTAGGTTTAGCATTTCCCCTGTCAGCTAGCGTGTGTTCTTGTCTGCTCGCTGCTAACGATACAGTAGGTGTTCTCTTCTCTTTGAAGCTTCTAACGGTAGGAGTCTGTAGCTTGTTACCAGCCCTGTTGTTTAGCAGTGCTTCAGTTTCATCTGTTTCAATTAAACCTTCTTCAATGTTCAGAGCTGTTCCTGGCTCAATCTCAACTTCTCCCACAAAATCAGTCTTAACTTTTTCAAAGAACTCACCATCATACTTTTTGAACAGTTCCTCTGATTTACGCTCTAGGCAAGGTTTCAACAGGGGGTAGAGCATGATGTCTCTGATGATTTTGCCTTCATTGTCAGTCTCGTGATAGCGGAGAGAATCTACTATCTCATAGAACCTCGTTCTACTCCCGTCCTCTTTCCTGACTTGCTTGGGTTTGGACATAGCTAGACCTATCGTCTGTAATATTTTGCTCAAGTAGTTGATATCACCTAATTTCCCCCTTTTTGGCAAGTGACGGCACTCTTCTGCTTTTGATATAAACTCTTTAACTTCAGGGCTATCTTGACTTAAGTCTTTGTTACCTTCTATCAGATGAAAAGGTAGAGTCATTAGCTCTTCCACTAGGGCGTAAGTCATGTCGGTATCGTCTATCGTTAAGCCGTGGCCTAGCGCGTAAGCTGCGTTTTTGCTTCTAAGGAGTGAACTTAATTCGGGGTTTTCAGACAGATATCTAACCCATGTCGTCCTCTTTAAGCCTGGACTGTCAAAGGTTACGGCTTTGATAAAATCAACCCCCCATTCTGTTGATTCTTCTATTCCAGGGAATTGACTTTTTAGCCTGTACTTTCCTAGCTCTGCCATCTGTTCAGGAGTCCTAGTTTCCCTTCTGTTTAACTTCTCATACTCCTGTTCATCTAAGTCTTTTGCGTCAAAAATAGCTTGAGATTTTTCTGTTTTAATAGTCTCTGATTGATTCCAGGTCTTTATCTTATCGTCGTTTATCTCTATAGCTTCTGGCTCAACTACTTCGTATCCTCTAGCCCTAAGTTCATGTGACAACAAATCTCTAAAACTATGTTGTTCTAGTAGCTTCACTTCCTTGATGTCGTCTAAATAAGCAGAAAATAGGGACTGTTGCTCATCCTCTATCGCATAGGCTAGAGCTTGCATAGCTGCACGACGAAAGTCTTTATCATCCAGGTAATGGTTCCCAAGCTTGTATGATTGCTCTGCCATTTCAAAGATTCGGCTACGTTTGTCTTTTTGTAAGTCACGTTCAGTTTTGCTTGCGTTCCTTGCCGAATAAGCAAACAGATGTACCGGACAGTCTGTCTCCCTTACTCTGTGCATTATCTGGGTGCAAGCGTCTAACCCTAAGTGAGTCCATCTAACATATATCGCGTCAAAGTATTTATCGTTTATGCTTAAGCCAGATTCAGCCGTAGGGCTTGTCAGCACAAAATCATAGAGGTGCAAATGTTCGTTAGGTGACTTGAGAAAGTCCTGTACTTCCTTCTGGTAAAGGGTTTCTGAGTTAATAATCAACACTCTGCAATCAGACTTAATATCCTCAATCGTTTTCCTTCCCCAAGCTTCAGTAAACTTTTGAGAGTCACTAGGCAAGAAAATCTTCTCACCCTTTGTTACAGCGTCATTTATAGCCTGTCTAAGATGCCTTTCACAATCATACATAGTCACTTTTCTCGACGGCATCTGGTAAGTATTTTCGACTGTCAGAGTATTGTCATCCCCTATGTTGGAAGCCTTCTGAACAAGCTCGACTTCTTTATCGGTAAGTTGGTCTGACATAACTACGACACCAGCACAATTAGCTAGTAACACCTCAAGATGGCTAATCAGCTCATACCTTCTGGATTTACAAGTGTCACTTGTGAGTAAATGCTCTAAAACCAGCGGTGCTTCGTCAAGCACGATTACTTTTCCCTGAACATCCTCAACCGAGATTTTCCAACAACTATCAATACACAACGCGATAGACTCTGTTTTTGCTGCAAATTGACCCCTGTTTACGATTTCTGTTTGGTGATAAATTCTTGGTATCCTTTCCCCTGTCTGTAGTAGTAAGCTGTTACGATACCCAATTAAAAATATCCCACAATTCAATAACTCAAGCATCTTTTTTAACGCTTCAGTTTTGCCTGTACCCATAGGGGATTTTAGGGCTAAGACATTCCGTTTACCTTGATTCACATTCTCTGTGAAATTGAATATTGGGTTGTGACCTCTATCCCAAAAATGGTCATTTACAGGGATGTATCTTGATGAGAATTTATGTTTTGCGGTAAACCTCTTTTTTTCTTGGACTTTCCTGAACTCTTTATTTTTTCTGATAAGTCTATCAAAAGGAATTAATTGATAGTTGGCTTTCCCAGTAGCTAAAATATCATCGAAATCAAGATGTTCCTTTTTCGTATACTGACCGTACCAGGTGACATGAAGTCTTTTATCGTATTTTTCTTTGATGCACCTAGCCAAAGCTTTGTATTGACTCAAAACTAAATCATTAATCCCGCTACCAGCGTCAGCAGCAACAGCAAAAGTAAACTGGTCTGGGTTGTTGTTAGTGACTTTTCCGATGAATTTATCTATTTGCTCGAAATTACCTTTGAAATTACCTCCAACAGCGCCGATACAAGGATAGCCGGATAATTGGTTGATTATGTAGGGTTTGAGGCAACCTTCACTGAACAGAACAATATTTTTCCTTTGTTTACTGCCTTTCCCTTCATTAACAAAAAACTGAACCCGTTTGTCTTGGTTGGAGTCACAGAGAGTATGGGGCGTTTTGCCGTTAATATGCTGAGTGTAGCCACCTTTATTGCCAGCACTCAACCAGATGTACTTACCATCTTTGACTTTTAGTTGACCGCCAACAATTAAGCCGTTCTCGTTAAATATGGGGCAAAAGTAACTATTGCTAGGAGCTACCGTCCTCAGCCTACCTTGACTATCTCTATATGTACCAGGTAAACCATCATACTTATCATCTATCACCCCCCTTGGGAATGACTTACCTAATAACCCACTTGGTTCAACCCCACGCTTTAACAAATCAGCCCTTGCCCAATCTTCTACAGGTTGTTGACACAGCATATCCAGTAGGAGGTTATTAATTTTCCCTTGGGTTAAGTGTGACACCTTTGAAGGCTTTGCAGGTTCTGGTTTTGGGAGTCTGTACTCTGAGGATTGAGACGAATCAGGTCTGTAGAGATATCCAACGCCTGCTTTGTCTTGACCGTGATTTTTCCAACCTGGTATTTGCCAATCCTCACCACAAATAACCAAACTGCCGTTAGTTCTGCATCGCTTGTGTTTGCCACCACAGATGGGGCAATTCTCAGTGAGTTTAGAGAACTTAGTCCATTTTTCACTCATCTCACACCCCCTACATATAGTGCTAGGTTGGCTGAGATTTGAGGATATTGGCCAGATATAGGGTTATGGTAACTATTGCCATAACAGGAATTCTTGCGAAATCTGAATGTAGGAGAGTTGCCGAAAACTTGTTTACACGTTATATTCATAGGTGTTATATCCATAAGTATTTAAGTTTGTAAGAGACACGCGGTTGTGACGACCGTGTGTTTTTTTGTCTGTCCATAAATTTCTAAAAACTTGTATTTAATTTGCAAAAACTTTTATGGAGTTGATCCGATTGTAGCGCTACTTTTCGGAAATGAGTGAACAATGAGAAAACTGAGTAATTATCCCATCTCTATTTGAGTTTTTATATTGACGGCAAAAGTATTATTTACAAGCTACACATGACAGAGAAACCATTTTAACGTGCAAAAAAAAAATTTAATTGAGTAAAAATTTCCTCAAAATTCGGCTAACGTGGAGAATGTGAAAGAGAGAGATGTTGCAATATTGCCAATCTTTCTACTCGTTCTGACTGAGGAGATAGTCGCACTGGCACAGGGGTAAAAGTTTGATTGCTTATACGGGAAAAGAACTTCTAAAACTATATAGAATTAGAAGTTGAACCCCAAGTAAGTACGGTTCACCTGTTCGAGAAATATTAATAGTCCCTAGAGCGACCTTGCAGTAGTTTTGGCGTTGATGGAGGTTGACTTAACTTTTTCGGAAACCTTAAGGTTCTTATGCACAACCTAGCTAAACTTCAAGGCCACTGAGAAGGTGGTTTTGGTTGGTGTTAATTATGTCCGGAACATTAAAGGTTTCTAACCGACCTGACTGCACCTATCCCTGCTTAATTATCTTGTGAATATTAAGGTTCCTAAGTACAACCCTACTGCTCAATTTTTTTTTGGGGGGGAGGTATATGTTCAGAATTCACATAACAAATTTATATAATAATTTTATATAATAAATTTTCACACATAACTATACCCAATAAAAGCAAGAAAAAAATACAACTTGTCTCTAGTCTCGCGGCCATCAGCCAGGACTACTCCAAGCGTCGATATTTGATTCATTTTGCTGATTTAGTTGAGCTATCAGCTCTTTAATCTCACCAAGTTTGACCTTACCCTCCTGGTACTTTCTACCTTTGCACTGCAACACATTCTCAATGATAAATGTATCTGACTTACCTTCACTTACTAACTTACTTACTTCCGTGATTAGGCTAGCTGAAATTTGTTCGGAAGTGTTAATGGAAACGTTATCAGGAAGCTGCTCCGGGTAAATATCAATCGGTTCATCTGTAACAGGTAATTGGTCGAAGTCAGGATTGATACCCTGCTTTTGCTCATAAATGTATGTTGCTATCGTGTGGGTAAAAGTTTCATCGTCCGCTTTTTTCAAGATAGTAAATATCGGTGAGTAGCGGTTGATGGCCATGGATAGTCCAATTGTACTCAAACCTGACAAAAGTCCTCCTGAGTAAAAGATTGACTTGATAGTGTCATCCTTTAATGCTGTAGGGGCAACAAACAGGAGCAAGGATGCGATTGTTGATGTTGAAGCTACTGATATTAGCAGGGTACGGAAAGATTTCAACATCTCCAATAGCAGGGATGGTCTTAAATCCATACTAGGCAACCTCCTAACAAGCTAATACCGATAACGATTGACCATATTCTCAAATCTTTTTCAAGCCATAGAAAAGCAGCTACAGCCTTTGCAGCAAACAGAACTATGATTATGGGTAATTGTAAAGTTTGAGAATTTTTGATTGCTAAATGGAGTAGAGATGAACCGCATAACCCAGAAAGCAGACATCCCCAAAGGAAGTAAAATTGTGATAAATTATTCATGGTTGTTAGTCGTGGTCATTGTTGGTTAGGAAAAGAAATCAGGAAAGCTACCCATTGAGTAAATAGGTAGCTCCTGGTTTCTATTGTTTTAGGGTGTTAGCTATCGCTTCAATCTGTTGTTGTGCTGAGTCATCAGCTTTTTGTAATCCAGTATTAATACCAGCGTAACCAGGTCTCAATGAGTGCAAAGTACGGCCGATGCTAGCAAGTTTGCGGGTTTGCTTTAGACCTTCCCTTGCGTTACTTTTTGCGTAACGAGAGTAATAATTAACCACTTGGGTGTCGTACTTATCAATTCTCTGTAATTCCTGATACCCTACCCTGGCTGCCTTTTTAGCTTCTGCTAGTTGCTTCCTGTGAGCAGTTAACGCTTTAGCTTCTTCAGCAGACATATACCTTGCCTGGTCTACAGTTGGTACTGATTGAATGCCTTGCCAGTTGGGAGTATGTTCAGGAGAGAATCGACCTAAAGCACCTCCCGTGATAATTTCATCTTTGTTGATGGCGTGATTGCCGTCTCCGATTGCAGATGAAGATTTTTCAGTAACTTCACCTTTAAAGTATTTACTCAGTAATCCCAACTTCTTCTACTCCTTTACTAAATGTACTTGCCATAATTATCGGTGTGGAAATTAGCATAAGGGCTAGCATGAAACCTGCAAGGAAAGCAGGCTCTATAAGTGTTTTGACTTTTCTTTTCATCGTTTTTTCAATGTCGCTAGCTTGATTTCTACTTCGATTTCAGTGAAACCGTTTTCGTTAAAATCAATGGGCGATGAAATAATGTAAATATGCTCACCTACGGATATTTCAACAAAAACTTGGCGATAATCTCTGGGTTTATTAGAAATCCCGTAAGTGTTACAGTCTAGCGTTTCGTAAGCTACAGCCATCAGCCTAAGTGTGGACTGGATGGTAAACCAGGGAAAAATATAGATTCATCTAGGTCTAGTGATTCCAATTTCTCATCTTTCTCTTTGAGGATTTTCTCTTGGATAATCATCCGGGCTTCCTCTTTGTAATCAGTTAGATACTTTTTGTAGGCTTGACCCCAATCAATCGCATCTTTACGAGCTTGCATACGAGCATCGTCGTTGTTGTCAGATTGACTGAATTGCTTAACCGATTGCTGTTGCTTTACATTCAACTGTTGTATGATTGCCCCGTTGTTCGTTGTCATAGTTGGTTGTTTCCTCTAATAGGTCGATAATTGTGTTTAAGTGATAAACTGCTTGGGCGCGTCCTCTAGTTGCTGCTAGGAACCTGTAAGCCACTATTGCTTCACAACTTTTGAGGTCGTAACCTTTGTCATATTTAAAGTGAGTAAATCCTTTAATCTGACATTGTGAAAGTAACTGAACGTCCCTGGTAAGTTGAGTGTTGGATAATTTCAACCCCGCACGTTTTAGAGCTTCTAACAGACTTTTTCTGGTAAAGAAATCTTTATCTCCTAACGCAACATAGATACTTGTTTTGATTCGGTCGATTGTTTTTTCGTTGAACATTTCTCCTTTTATAAGTGTTGATTTAGATTGTGAATATCTACTTAATGTTTACTGAAAGCCTCATTAAATGGTTCATTGCAGATGAAACGATGAACAACTAGACAAGACTCCTAATAATGAGATATCCTGAACTTGTACATGAGATATGAGTGATTTATTGGGTAACATCCCGTGATTCTAAAGGCGACGCTTTTATATCCAGTCGGTGTTTCCTGTTTGTTCATATCAATATCCTATTAACTATTTACTAAGATGTCAACCATATACTACTAAATATTAAATAAGTTAATGAGTATACAAACTAGCATAACCATACCTGATGACTTGGCTGCAATCATAGAGATGCTTGAAATAGAGAAGGGTAGGTCAAAATCACAAATAATAATTTACCTGATAGAGAAGGGCATTGTACCCGCCATGGAGGAGATAAACAAGATAGAGACCGTAAAGTCGTTAATTGAAAAAAAAACAAAGGAGAACTCCCTTACCAGCAACTCACCCAAGAACGACGAAGACAACGGAAAGTCGAAGCCTAGGGGAAGTAGCAAGACAAGCAAAGGAGCCTAACACCTGATGTTTTGGAACAGAAAAAAGAGTCAACCTGAAGAACCTTTGAGTTTTGAGGATGAAGTATTAAGTAGGCTAAAATCTATTGATGCTAGGACTAGGAAAATAGAAAAAACCGTAAATGGCATTAACGCCTTTATTTGGGGGGTTATATTGACCTCGATTGTGGGTGGAGTCTTGAACTACTTGCTGGCAAAATCAGGATTTTAAAGTACAAAAAAAGCTGTCGGCAAAACCGATAGCAATGAAGATAACAGTAAATCCAAGCCTAAAGAAGTCAAAGGAAATAGCGATTCTAAAAGTAAAAAGTAAATCAAAGTAAAAAGCTGTCTACTGAGGTATCTATCACTTACACCACACCCTGGTAGACAGTTATTTTTTTTTTAACTGTTGAGCAAATAATCGCAACAATATCCAAGGTCGCTAGTTCAATTTAAACTTGCTTTTAACGAAGTAATTACAGAAGTGGCCATCAATCAACAACTATAGACTTTTGTCATCCCAAACCAACCATTTTGTCTGTCACACATACCCCTAGCGGGTAATTATAATCCCCCCTGGTACACCTGTGACAAAAGTAAAAGTGTTGCTTGGTGGAGGTTTCAGCGATTAATAGTAATTGATACTTAGTGGTAATAGCGATCGCTTCTACTATAAAGTCGGATTAAAAGTCATACTGAAAAGCAAAGTTCAAAGGGGCACTCAGAATTCAGGAGTTGAGGCCAACTGCCCTGATTAATCTAAGCACCCCTTAGTATTAGTGGGAGTTTTCTTTAATTCATGTCACCCGTTAAAAATAGGTAAGATTCTAAAATAATTTCATCTTCCCACCTATCCATAATTAACCAACCTTCCCAGCCTAACGAAGCAACATAAGTCTCATAAAACGCCTTCCTTTTCTCTTCAATTGTGAGAGGTCTTGCACCAAAAGCATCTCTAAAAAAGTCAGTTAAAGACATCTTTGTTAGTGCCATATTTAAAGCTATGGCCTCTTTTTTGCCTTTAGATGCAGCGTATATAATCATACGAGAAAAGTCGTCTATACTGATTAGCTTACTAAGTTGTTCACCTCCGTCAGAAGGTGTTACCACTTCTGAAACTAAACTCGTAAAACCAATTAATTGTAAAGCTTTAAAGGTGTTACCACTTCGGCTTATATTTCTAGACAACCAATTTTTAGCAAACCCTATGGCCATTGATGCTGTCGTGATTGATACATGGTAAGACCCGTCCGGCAGTTCAAATCCTTCTACTTCAATCCCAGGACAAAAACTTATAATTGCCCGCTTTGCTTTTACTGTTTCATTCATGCTAAGATATCTTTGCTAATTAATAGCTAATTAATATGAGTTAATAGTTGCAGCTTGATTATTTTCCGTCTTTTATAGTTATAATCAAGCTGCAATTCCTTGGCTATTTTAACACAATAAACCAGCAATAAAATCAGCTATAACATGACAGGAATTAGTTCAAAATACTTCTATCAACAAATAATAATTAAATCTCAGGAATTACTACCGAATCATCAGCACCCCAATAATGCTGTAAAATCATCTTTTCAGAAGTCCCAGTCATCTTTGCTGTAGTGGCAATATCTATTTCAGTTTCCCTTAATACAAGACTGATGAAACTATTTCTGAGGTTATAAGTAGGTAAGTCCTTACTGATTTTACCTACCTCTTTTAATTGCTTAATAACAGGTTTAAATACCCTCTTATTGAAATTACTTTGGCCTATGTAAGTACCTTTCACGGAAGGGAAAACCAGGTTAAAATTATCGCCATGATTCTTTTGACCAATTAACAACTCTTTCAACTTATTATTAATCCTTATCTCCCTACCGTCATTAGTCTTAGTTCCCTTGGCTAAATTCCCATGAGTAAAGCGTTTATTGATACTGATAATTCCTTTAGCTAAATCAACGTCATCCCAGGTTAAAGCGATCGCCTCTTCAGGTCTACAACCCGTATAAGCTAGGAAAGCAACGTAGGGATAATAATGCTTATGTTTGCCCTGATGAAAAGCCTGTAATATCTCGTTAATCTCATCCCTAGACCACGCTTCCTTACTTCTATTGCTAGACTTCTTTGACTTAGGCAAAAGTGACTTAATATCTCTCCAGGGATTTCTAATATCATTACGTCTAGCCCAAGCATTAGTGGCTGCGACAATATCATCGAACGGTCTCTTCAAACCCCCTGGAGAGTAGCTTTTTAGCAAACTATCTACGAAACCACTCGCTTCGCTTTGACTGCAATCAACCATCTGAAGCATTTTATCTACTGACTTCCAGGAATTAGCCTGTGTAGACAATGAAATACTACCCTTCTTTAATTCCTTATTGCGTTCCCAAATCTGTTTTAAATCCCAGACAGTCTCATCGTCCTGTTCTACCACCTTCTGAGAGACTTTTGAATATTTAGCTAAAGACTCATCATAACCCCCGAAACCTAGCTTATATCTAGTTAAATCAGAGTCTATCTCCTTCGCTTTAGCCGTTGCCAACTGCAAACCATCAACCGTATCCTTTGGACATACTTGAAGAGATTTTCTCTTATCTTCAAACGTCCATCTTAATCTGATGTGTCCACAAAAATATTCAATAGAGACATTGCCAACCCGCTTAATAGTCCCCTTTTTCTGTTTCAAAATTGATACCTCTCTGATACCACTGCAAAGTGTTTTATCAAGAAAGGCCAAAAGAGGACATACAAGAAAAAGGTTGGGCGTATAGCTCAGATTGTTAGAGCGTAACGCTTGAGATAGGGGAGGTCAAATGGACGTAACAGAACTCGAATCTGTGACCTCCACGATGTCAACGTGGCGCTCTAACCAACTGAGCTATACGTCCAAACATTCAATAACAATAACACACCTTTCCCGAAATTACAACCCCTTAAAAAATTTTAATAATTTGTCAATGGCATAACAATAATAATGGCATAACAATAATTATGTTCAGAATCTCTTTATTTCACAACCAAATTCTAACTCACCCTCCGCCACACACCTATGCTCCCATCCCCACAACCCGTTGCCAACATCTGACCATCTACACTAAATGTTACCGCATTCACTACGGCATCTTGACTCAAGACTCCTACTTCCTCCATGGTGTAAGGATTCCATAAATACAAATTTCCATCCCGACACCCACTAGCTAACATCAAACCATCCGGACTCATCGCCACCCCATTCACTCCATCAGGATGCTGCAATACTCCCAATAAATCTCCCGTCGCTAACTGCCACAATCGAACAGTATTGTCACTACTGCCACTCGCTAATATCTGACCGTCGGGAGCGATCGCCACACTCCGCACTACATCACTATGACCAGTCAAGGTCAACAACAATTTCCCTGTTCCCACATCCCATAACTTAATTGTTTTATCCCCACTTCCACTCGCTAACACTTTTCCATCGGGACTAATAGCAACCGACTCCACCCATGCAGTATGACCTTTCAAAAATCCTCGCATTTTACCACTGCCGAGATACCAAACTTTTACAGTCTTGTCACCATGACTACTTGCCAATATCTGACCGTCTTGACTAATAGCGATAGCCTGTACGGCCCCCCAGTCTTGACCAAACCAATTCCCCAAAGTTCTCACCAATTTTCCTGTACCTAAATTCCAAATCTTTAGCGTACCGTCATTACTCCCACTTACCAAAGTTTGACCATCAGGACTAAAAGCGATCGCCTGCACCCATCCCGAATGACTAAACATCCACCCTCCTAAAGTTCGTGGTTCGTTCCCGGTTCCCAGAATCCAGACTTTAATATTATTATCTTCACCTCCACTAACTACAGTCTGACTATCAATACCAAATGCTACAGTTCTGACTTTATCACCATGACTTTCTAGACTTTCCAATGCTTCCCAAGAACTTCCTAATGTTTGCATCAAATCTTTTAAAACTTCTTCTGCTGAATGATAACGTTGTGGCAACGAGACTTGCAACATTTTATTAATGATATTACTCAAGGATGTACTCACAGGTCTGGGTAAATGTTGTTGCCATAACCACTCCTCACCGTGGCGAAGGTCAAAAGGGTCTAATTGAGTCATTAACTGAATACAAACAACACCCAAACTATAGATATCGCTAGCAAATACGGGTTGACCTATTAATTGTTCTGGAGCTGTATATTCTGGGGAGCCAATGACTGTAAATGTTTTGACATTGGTATCAGTCGAAATAGCTTTGGCAGCACCAAAACCGACTAAACATAAATTTCCACCCCAGTCATACCCGCTTTCATCAGCACCACGACGAATAATATTTTCTGGTTTAATATCGCGATGAATGACTTGATTTTTGTGTATAAACTGCAAAACTAGCAGTATTTCTATGAGAAATTTTCTAATTTTTTGTTCGCCAAATGTTCCCTGTTCTTTTAACTCTTGAGCTAAATTTTTTCCTTCTATATATTCTTGGACTAAGTATTGATAGGATGACACAACAAAATATGCTAATAAACTGGGAATTTGGGGGTGTTTTCCGAGTTTATCTAATTGTAATGCTTCTCTATGAAATGATGTTAATGCTTTTTCGATTTCATTGATATTTTGTGCTGCATTTTTGCCAGAAGTAGCTATGGGTAAAAATTGTTTGATTACAGAGATTGGTTTTGAGGGAATATCTTGATCAACTGCTAAGAATGTTCTACTAAATGTGCCGATTCCGATTGGTTTCAGGAGGCGGTAATGTTCTCTCAGGATTAGTTTTGCCCCGCAACTTTGGCAGAATTTATTTTTGTCTGGGTTTTGAGGTTTTTGGCAGGTAGGATTATAGCAATAACTCATAAATTTTTCGGGTTGCAAGTTAGGGAATAATTTGCTTTCATCAGATATGACCTGTTTGAAACTGCTTTGCGAAACGGAGCCCAAAAAAATTGGAAAAATACAACTGTAGAGACATTGTATCAATCAAATGCCTCTACACATTTAATTAATTCAGCAACAGAGTCTCATTATTTCTATTTTTGATAGAAATCTAAAACTTTATCGGTATACTCAGCAATCTCACCTTGATTATATTGACTTGGATCTCCTGTCATCCACCATGCTGCTGCTCGACGCACTGCTAATAACTCATCATTACCACTAGCAACATATTGTTCTTTTAAAATATCTTCCATAACGCATCCCAAAATCTCCCTCGCTTTTGTTGTATTTGCCTCAAACTCTTCTACAGTCATTTCCTCTCCAGTACAAATTCTCGACCATCTAGGAATATTATCTGGTTTAACTTGCCAGTCGCTATATAACCCATCATTTTCTGTTCCCGTTTGCGGTGCTGCTAGTCGTAGAGCTTCGACTAATTTCTGAACCCGGGTATTAGATATCTCGGCTTTGACTGGCATTACCCAAATTGCTAAAACAGCGATAATTCCTAATATAAATCTCATAGTGTTTTACCTTTAGCTAGAAGTAAAAACGTAAATTTAGTTTAATATTATATATCAAGTCAAAAGTTTTGGTGTCATCTCAAATTCGGTTAAATCTGCTCACTATAGTTAGTGTAGGAAAATTTTATAGATATCTCCAGAAATTCTCAGGACTTACCGACGCATTCGGGCGTTATAGGGGCTTCTGTGGTGTAAGGTGCATTGCAGGGCACTCTACAGGTATAGCTATTGCGTAAGTCCTAATTATATTAAGTTAACTGTGATCCTACATCACTCTAGAAACCTTGGATAGAAGTTAGTTCAATAATTAATAATTACCTCTTCTATAATAGAAGGATTGGTTCAAAGGAAATTTTTTCCTCCTGAAAAGGAGATGCTTTAAACCTTAATTTTTCGGTAAATAAGCTGAATCAAGCAAAAGTCAACCTAAAAAACTTTTTTCGTGCTTCTCGTGAAAATCTTTTGCCTATTACCTATTGTCTACTTCTACAAAAAGTCTATTTTTTTTGGAGATGTCTTATGAAATATCCCTACCCCCCTATTCCTAATTGCCTAAACAAAAGCTTTAATTTCTGCAACTAATTTATCAATTTCTGCCTCCCCACTAAAATAATGAACACAAGCTCTCACACAATCTGGGTCGAGAATAGTTCGCACCATAATTTCCTGATTTTCTAAATATTCAACCAACTCTTGATGCGATTTACCATTAGTTAACTGGAAAGAGACTAATCCTGCTTCTGGGGGTGCTGTGCGTAAACATTTAATCTCTGGGATTTTGGTTAAATTTTCCCATAAATATGCACTTAATTTTTTAATTTTTTCATACCTTTCTGTTGCAGTTCCCCATTGATTATGTAGATTTATCGCTTCCCTTAAACCAGAATATAAAGGATAAGCAGAAGTAGCAATTTCATAACGTCTACCATCAGATTGCCAACCAATAGGTTGACCTCTTTTATCTTTCACAACACTCCGCCAACCAATAAAAGTAGGACTTAAACTTTCCCTGGCTTTAGCACTTACATAAAGTCCTCCTAAACCTTCTGGTCCGCACCACCATTTATGACCAGTAAAAGCATAAAAATCAACTTCTGTTTCTGCTAATTGTAAAGGTAAAACTCCTACAGATTGAGCAGCATCAGCTAATACTTTAATTGGGGATGAAAATAAAGAATGACACAATTTTACAATTTCAGTTAATGGTAAAACTTGACCTGTGTTCCACAAAAGATGACTAATTACTAATAATTTTGTATTGGGACGTAAATTTTGCTCAATTACTTCTACAGGGTTTCCTTCATTTACAGTTGCCATTATTGGGCAAGTAGAAACCTCTATATTGAAACGTCTTTGAATCTCATAAATTGTCGCAATAACTCCCGGATGTTCACAGTCGGAAAGTAATACATGATCTCCCGCCTGCCAATCTAAACCCCACAGTGGAATATTACAACCTACAGTAACATCTTCTGTCAAAGTAATAGTATCTGAAGAAACTCCTAATTCAGCAGCGATCGCTCCTCTCATTAAAGCTGCTTCATTCATCACCCACTTACCAATTTTTCCTGAAAAAGGTCCGAGATTTTGTACTTTTTGATAAGAGTTATAAATTGCCTGTAAAGATATTTCAGGCATCGGTCCTTGACCGCCATAATTAAAATAATTTTTATTAGCTAAAGCCGGAAAATTTTGTCGATAACTTGACAATTGGGAAAGATTCTGATTCATAAAATGATTAATGTTCAACGGCAAAATTTTGTGCTTTGCAATTATATCATGAATCCCAATTTAAATTTTAATATTTTCTAATTCAGATTTAGTCATAACAAACTCATTTTCCAGTTTAATTAACAGTTGTTCTGTGTCAACTATCAAGCCAAGTTTAGCTTTTTCCTCCAGAGAGGCGCAAGTTTTCTCCATACCTACAATTCCCAAATTTCCACAACTTCCCTTCAAATTGTGAGCGGTTAATTGTAAAGTTTCAGTTTCAGTTTCAAATTCATCTATTGCTTTTCTCATCGTTGCTAACAGTTGTGAAGTATCTTTAAGAAACACATCAATCAATTCCCTTACCACATCTGGTTCACCCTCTACTTGTATTTCTTGACGAATAATTGCGAGTACTTCCCAGTCTACTAGATCGGTAGAAAGATTGCTGAAGCTAGTAGATCGAGAGTGAGAAACATCCGAGTTTGTTTCTGGTAGGACTTCTAATGCTGAATTTATATTTCCCAAAATTCTTGTTCCCCAATTTACCACAACCTGTTGTAGAGCTTCCACTTTAATTGGCTTAGTAATATAATCATCCATACCTGTTTTTAGACAAGCGTCGCGATCGCCCTCCATTGCTCCAGCAGTCATTGCCACAATAATAGGTCTTTTATCTAACTCTTTGCCATATTTTTCACAGATATATTTTGTTGCTTCCAAACCTCCCATTTCGGGCATTTGTACATCCATCAACACCAAATCATAAGATACTTGCTCCAAAGCTGCCAAAGCTTCCAGACCATTATTAGCTACATCAGGGCAATAACCCATTTGCTTTAACATCGACAATGCCACCTTTTGATTCACAACATTATCTTCGGTGAGTAAAATTCTTAAAGGCATTTGTTCTGCCAGATTGCGATTAATATGTAGCTGAACTTGATTTTTAATCCGAACTTCCTGACTAGCAAAAATTTTCATCAGTACCTCGTATAATTGACCTGATTTAATCGGTTTATTCAGCCAAGCTTCTAAGTCCACCATAGCATTATCTTTTGGGTAACCGATTGAAGTTAGCATCACTAATGGCAGTTTTTTCAGTTTTGGTAACTTATGAATTTCAGCAGCCAAAGTTATACCATCCATTTCAGGCATTTGCATATCTAAAATAGCCAAATCGAAATTTTCACCTCTCATCAGCAAATCTAAAGCTTTTGCACCACTATCTGCTCCTGTAGATATCATCTCCCACTTTTGAGTTTGTATTTGTAGAATCAGTCGATTAGTAGAATTATCATCAACTATTAATACTCGTTTACCAGTCAGTTGAGGCTGAGGATTGTGATAAGGTTTAGGGATACTAGGAGCACTTGTAGTTAAAATTGTAAAGTGAAACGTTGAGCCTACAGCAATAGAATTTACAGAAACCAAATTATTTTGATTTGCAATTATAGGATTTCCTGCTACATTTCCCCCACTTTCAACCCACATTTGCCCACCCATTATTTCACATAGTCGCTTACTGATAACCAAACCTAAACCAGTACCCCCATATTTACGAGTACTGGAAGAGTCTACTTGGGAAAAAGGCTGGAAAAGTACCATCAAACCTTCAGGAGAAATACCAATACCAGTATCTCTGACAGCAAAATGGATTTGGTAAGTAGGAGATTGACGATCTTCTAAGTTAATTTCTTCACCAGTGACACTTATTACTACTTCTCCAGAGTTAGTAAATTTAATCGCATTATTGACTAAATTAACTATAATTTGACGCAACCGACTTACATCCCCCATAATTGTGGAAGGAGTAGAATCATCTATAATATAGGCTAATTCTAGTCCTTTATCTGTAGCTTGAGTAATTAGCAAATCTAAACAAGATTCCACACATTCTCTCAGATCAAAAGCTTGGTTTTCTAACTCTAACTTATTGGCATCAATTTTTGAGAAGTCGAGAATATCATTAATAATGACCAGCAAATTATCCCCACTATCACGGATAACTTCGATAAACTTTCGTTGTTGGATATCTAGAGAAGTATCTAACAGTAGACTTGTCATCCCAATTATCCCATTCATCGGCGTGCGTATTTCGTGACTCATATTGGCCACAAATTCTGATTTGAGCTTGGCTACTGATTGGGCTTCTTTTAAGGCCGTATCCAATTGCTTATTTTTTTCTTCTAATTCTGCTGCTATCTGGGTTGTTTGCTGCTGGGATTTGGCCACTTCTTGAATATGCACTTTAACCTGTTTCACTGCAGGTCGAAATACAAATAGTCCCTCTGACAAAAGTAGTAATAGAGCCAATATCAAGAAAAAATTTTCGCTCTCCCTAGCTTCCTGAACTTTTTTTTGGGCTTCGGAATCATATTGGAAGACAATTTCATTCATCCGTGGGAGAAAATTTGCCTCATTTTCCAGAATTATTTCTACAAAAAGGCTAATATTTTTCTGTCCTGAATCTGAGTTTGTAGCTATTAGCAAACTTTTAGCTGCCTCAATTATTGCTTGATAATATTCGTCCATTTCAGCAAACATTTGTTTTACTGTAGGACTATTATTATTAGCAGGTAATCCTAACTCTGAATCTCCCCACTGTAGTGCCTCATGGGAACGTTGGAATAACTGCACAACACCTTCTAGTTCCTCTTGACGTTGTTTTTTTATTTCTGGGTTAGCGGTTAACTGGATAGCTAATGAAGCTTTGCTCAGTTTTTGACTCAGCATTCTTTGACGACCTGCAATGTTAATTACCCGAGAACTAGCAAATTGATATTTTAGGGATTTTTCTGCTAGAATTTGAGCGACTACAAATAACCCTGCAATTATACTGAGTCCGATAATATAAAGTACCGTCAGGTGATGAGTTGGAGATGGATTTTGTGTTCTTTTTAACATTTTTATTTTCAAATTAATTTTTTTGATATTTGATGATTTTGTAATAATAAGTCCTTGCTATTTTTTCTTTGATTTTTATTCTAGCAGTGGATTAAAGTAACATAGATATACGTATTTATTTGTATCACTGTACATTTTTAATCAGAAAATTAGGTCTCAAGCCTCCCCTTTAAAGGGATAAAAAGCGGTCGTTTTGCTGGCTTATAACTCCGTTGTTGATGTTGCGCAGCAAAGGGCTTTCATGGATCTTCTGATAGGGTGGGATAGGGAGGAAACCTCACCATATCCAATCGGCCAAGAAAAAAGAAAATTCAGTATTTTAAGCCTCCCTATTCCAGGAAATATTGTTAACTAATATGAATGTTGTTAAGTCCCTGACTCACTAACTAAATAATTAATGTTTATAACTGACTCTCAGCTACTTTCTTACCAACGCTGTCCCAGAAAAGTATTTTTAGATGTTTATGGAGATTTTAGAGAACAAGAATCTCCGAGTGATTTTCTGTTGAAATTGATTAAAGATAGTTCCGCATTTAGGTCTAGTATTATCAGTAATTATAATTATCAAAAGCCGGATTATCCTAACGGAAATTTAATAGCAGGAGCCAAGGCTACAGAAATATTAATGGCAGCAGGTGTTGATGTTATTTATAAGGGAGTATTAATGATTCAGCAATCTGCCATAAAATTACCCTTACAAAATCAAATTTATAGTGAAAATTTTCCATTGATTAATTTCGTCAGTCATCCAGATTTATTGATTAAACAACCAGGATATTCTCGCTTTGGTGATTGGGTTTATATTCCCACAGATATTAAATTAAGTAAACGTCCGAAATTAGAATATCAAATAGTTGCTGCTTTCCACGCTCAAATATTAGAAAGTATTCAAGAAATTTTGCCAGAAACTGCATGGTTGATACTCCGAAAAAAAGGATTATATAAAGTTAATTTAGAACAGCGAATTCAGCAAATGGAGGAAACTGTTTCTGAGTTAATTGCTATGTTGCGAAATTCTCTAGAACCAGAAGTCTTTATCTCCCGTCAAAAATGTAATCTTTGTACTTGGTATAATAGCTGTCATGCTGTTGCTGAAACTCAAAAACATTTGTCTCTTTTACCAGGAGTAACCCCTAATAGATACGCTGTATTAAAGAGTCTTGAATTAACAACTTTAGAATCTCTAGCTCAAGCTAATCCTAATGATTTAGAAAATTACCCGGAATTTATTGATGGAATTGGAATACAAGTTGTGCAACAAGCTAAATCTGTCTGGGAAAATAAGGTTATTTTGAGAAATGGAAAATTGACTGGAGAACTAGATAGTCAAACTTTACCAATTGCTTATTACCCATTAACTAAGTTAGTTAATGCACCTGTAGAATTATATTTTGATATTGAAGCTAAACCAGACATTAGCCTGGATTACTTACATGGTGTTTTAGTAGTTGACAAACGCTACAATACAGAAAAGTTTTATGTTAATTTAGCCGAAAATCCTCTAGATGAGGAATTAATTTGGTATCAATTTTTAGATTTAGTTTGGAAATATCCTATCGCTCCAATTTATCACTTCTGTGAATATGAAATTCAAACTGTCAAAAGATTAGCGAAACTTTATAAAACTCCGGCTTACCAATGGAAACCATTATTAAAAAGATTTGTAGATATTCATCAAGTTGTGACTAAAAATATTACATTACCTATAGAAAGTTATGCTCTGAAAAATATTGCCCGTTGGTTAGGTTTTGAATGGCGAAATCCTGAAGCTAATGGCGCTCAATCTGTTTGTTGGTATGAGGAATGGTTGAAAACTGGCGATCGCTCTTTGTTAGATGCAATTGTTATTTATAATGAAGATGATTGTTATGCTACCTATTATATTAAAAAATGGTTGTCAAAATTTTTAAGGGATAGAGAATAGGGAGTAGGGAGTAGGGGAGAATAGAGAATGGATAATGGATAATGGATAATGGATAATTAATAAATCCGGTTTAAAGCCTCTCCGTTTCAATTGATAATTAGAGAAAGTTTTTATGAGACACTCTCAATTATTCATTGTTCATTATCAATTAATGAAAATGCTTCCCGTTGTTATGAGACATAAAAACAGCACTTAGCAAACTAGTTTTTTATTTGAATTTTATTGATATATTTATGAACAATCAAAAAAACAAAAGATATCAATATTTAATTTTTACCTTAGTTACTTGTTTAGTTATTCTGGTAACTACAGCCATAGTTATGAAGTCAATGACTCAAGCAACTATTCCTCAAATTACTTTTTTAGGAGAGGTAAATTTTCCCACAGGTTTAAAATTTAAAAATACTGAAGTTGGCGGACTTTCGGGGATAACCTACAATCAAGATAAACAAATTTATTATGCTATTTCTGATGACCGTAGTAGTAAAGCACCAGCCCGATTTTATACTCTAAAAATTGACCTAGAGCTAGATAAAATCTCAGAGGAAACTGTAACTTTTATAGATGTCACAACTTTATTAAATGAAATAGGTCAACCATTTCCTCCTTTGAGTCTTGACCCTGAAGGAATTACTTTTACTGGAACTCATTTATTTATCTCTTCTGAAGGAGATAGAAAACGTCAAATACAGCCATTTATTAAAGAATTTTCTCTAGCAGGTAAACAAATAGGAAATTTGCCAATTCCTGAAAAGTTTCTTATACAAGCTGACAGTGGAGTTAGAAATAATTCAGCTTTGGAAAATTTAACTATTACTCCTAGCAAAAAATATCTCTTCACTGCTACAGAAAATGCTTTAGTTCAAGATGGTGTAGAAGCAAATATCTCTACTGGTAGTCCTTGTCGAATTTTACAGTATAATTTAATTAAAGGTCAGCCAGAAAAAGAATTTTTATATATTACAGAACCTATTACTTCTACATCTAATAATTTAGGTGGTTTTAAGACGAATGGTTTAGTAGAACTAATAGCGTTAGATGATACTCATCTTTTAAGTCTAGAAAGGTCTTTTTCTCTAGAAACTGGAAATGTGATTAAACTATTTCAAGTTGATTTGTTAAATGCAGATAATATTCAACAAATTAATAGCTTAAATACTCAATTGACTAATATTTCTCCCGTACAAAAAGAATTACTGTTAGATTTGAGCAATCTAGAATTAATCTCAGACAATATTGAAGGAATGACATTTGGCCCAAGATTGGTAGATGGTCAGCGATCACTCATCCTGGTCAGCGATAATAATTTTAACCACCTACAATTAACTCAGGTTCTCATTTTCAGCACTAACCTCTAGTCATTTAAGTCAAAAGTCAAAATTAAAAAGTCAAAAGCAAAAGAAATGCGTTGGAGAATTTCTCTATTAATCCTGAATTAAGAAAAAAAATCAAACTCTTAAAATCCTTGTACAGGAAAGGTTTTGCTAAAAAAAACAGAAAGATTCAAAAAAAATTTAGAGAAATGCTTGACAAAGAAAGTGGAAAGCGCCATAATTATATATGGCTTGAAAAAAGGGACTGTAGTTCAACTGGTTAGAGCACCGCCCTGTCACGGCGGAAGTTGCGGGTTCGAATCCCGTCAGTCCCGTAGAATCAGTAACTTAACACTCATAACAAATTTCATAAATATAACTGTTTGATGAAAGCCTAATTTTTGTGGTAAAAGTAGGAAATCAAGTCAGTATCAAAATTAGAGATTTTTACATCACTCTGGTAAATTATATATCTTCTCAGATTTAATCAGAAGTATGAAGAAAATCTAAAAACAAAAAACTAAAATAGAAATTGATATGAGTGTTAGAGTTCGTTTGGCCCCAAGCCCAACAGGAAATTTACATATCGGTACAGCTAGAACTGCTGTATTTAACTGGTTATTTGCACGAAACCAGAAAGGAAAATTTATCCTGAGAATAGAAGATACAGATGTAGAGCGATCGCGTCCAGAATATACTAAAAATATTACGGAGGGACTAACCTGGTTAGGATTAGAGTGGGATGAAGGACCATCTTATCAGTCCCAACGTCTAGAACTATACCAAAAAGCAACTCAAGATTTACTAGACAAAGGATTAGCCTATCGCTGCTATTGTACAGCAGCAGAACTAGAGAAAATGCGGGAAGCTCAGAAAGCAAGAAAAGAAGCACCCCGCTACGATAACCGCCACCGGAACCTCACAGCAAAACAACAAGCAGCTTTTGAAGCCGAAGGAAGGCAAGCAGTAATTCGCTTCAAAATAGATGATGACCGAATAATTACCTGGAATGATATGGTCCGGGGAAAAGTAACTTGGAAAGGAAGTGATCTAGGTGGAGATATGGTCATTTCCCGTGCTGCAGGAGGGGGTAAAGTAGGACAACCCCTCTACAATATGGCAGTGGTAGTAGATGATATGGATATGAAAATTACCCATGTGATTCGGGGTGAAGACCATATTGCTAATACAGCGAAACAGATATTACTTTATGAAGCTTTAGAAGGAAAAGTACCAGAATTTGCTCATACACCTCTAATTCTGAATAAAGAAGGACGGAAATTGTCAAAACGGGATGGAGTAACTTCAATTTCTGATTTTAAAGAATTGGGTTTTACTCCCGAAGCACTAGCAAATTATATGTGTTTGCTGGGGTGGACACCTCCAGATGCAACACAAGAAATATTTACCTTAGCAGAAGCAGGACAAAAGTTTAGTTTTGAAAGGGTGAATAAAGCAGGGGCGAAGTTTGATTGGGATAAGTTGGATTGGATAAACAGTCAATACTTACATAGTTTATCAGTAGAACAACTGACAGATAAATTAATTCCCATTTGGCAAAAAGCAGGATATGAATTAGATCCCAAAGGCGATCGCTCCTGGTTAGAACAACTAACAGCATTAATTGGGCCGAGTTTGACTCGCCTCACAGATGCAGTGGAAATGAGTAAGTTATTCTTCTCTCCTACTGTAGAACTAGACGAAGCAGCAGCAGCACAAATGCAGAAAGAAGATTCTGTTCAATCTATTAATTCTCTTCTAGAGATGATAACTGTTGATGTACCTCTAGAAGCGGATGATGCACAGCAAACTATTAAAAAAGTTACTCAGAAGATTAAGGTCAAGAAAGGTATTGTAATGCGATCGCTAAGAGCATCTTTAACAGGTGCTATGCAAGGGCCAGATTTGATTCAGTCCTGGTTACTGCTGCATCAAAAAGGTTTTGATGTATTACGCTTCAAAAAATCTATAGGTCAGGAAATTGAGGAAACCAAGAAAGCACAAACTACTCCTGATAAGAGTGAAGATACTGTTGTGGTAGAAACAGCAACTCCAAAATCTCCTGCTTTATCAAAAGAGCAAACTAAGACAACACCACCACCTGAACAAAAACAAGTAACAGTGAACAAAGAAGGTAAAGTTCCCACATCAGCAACTCCAACTACTGGTGCAGCTGCTAAGAATCCAACTGAACCAACGGTAGCAAAAGAGAGTAAAGTTTCAACTCCGACTACTGGTGCAGCAAGCAAAACTCCAGCGGAACCAACTGTACAAAAAGAGAGAAAAATCTCAGCATCACCATCATTACTAAGTCCAACTACTGGTGCAGCAGCTAAGACTCCAGCGGAACCAAAGGTAGAAAAAGAGAGTAAAGTTTCCACACCAGCAACTCCGACTACTCCAACTACTGGTACAGCAGCTAAGACTCCAACTGAATCAAAGGTAGCCAAAGATAGCAAAGTTTCCACACCAGCAACTCCAACTACTGGTGCAGCAGCTAAGACTCCAACTGAATCAAAGGTAGCCAAAGATAGCAAAGTTTCCACACCAGCAACTCCAACTACTGGTGCAGCAGCTAAGACTCCAACTGAACCAACGGTAGCTAAAGAGAGTAAAGT
>NZ_JBNHER010000114.1:26573-28087 GCF_050015975.1 Dapis purpurea BLCC-M126
CTGGTGCAGCAGCTAAGACTCCAACTGAACCAACGGTAGCTAAAGAGAGTAAAGTTTCCACACCAGCAACTCCGACTACTCCAACTACTGGTGCAGCAGCTAAGACTCCAGCAGAACCGACGGTAGCTAAAGAAAGCAAAGTTGCCACACCAACTACTCCGACTACTGGTGCAGAAACGATAGAACAAAAAGTAGCTGCTCAGGTTGAAACTCCCATCTTAGATGCTCAAAAACCTGTAGACACAGAAACTAATAAAACCATTGATCTTGAACAATTCAATAAAATTAAAGAACAATTTCTCAATATCTTTTCTAACTTTCCTGACTACATTAGCCAATTCTATCAAGAATATCAAAGTCAGCTTAAAGTAGTTGGTTCGCTGACCTTAGCAATATTAACTTTGACGTTAATTGTTAGTTTTCTGCAAGCCTTGCAAGGAATTCCTATTCTATCAGTTGGCTTTGAATCAATTGGGATGGGATATGCAGTTTGGTTTGTTTACCGTTATTTGCTGCGAAAATCTAATCGGCAAGAATTATTAGATAAAATTCAAGAGATAAAAGCAGAAATTGTTGGTAAGCAATCTTAAATAAGAGTTTCACATACTCAAAAAAAAACAGGGGGGGAATCAAACATATTAAAGTGAAACAGCAAAATTTTTGATTCACATTTTCCCCCTATAATTTTTTTGACTTTATTATCGGAAAACAGCACTCTAAATGAATAGAAATCAACTTAGAAAAACGATATTATTTTTAGGAGTATTGTTTTCATTAGCAGGGATGCAGAAAATTACCCCAGTTTTCTCCCAAGATTTACAATTGACACCTATATTTGAAGATGTCAACCTGTATCCAAAATCTCCTCAAAACCGAATGATTATTAGAGGGTTAAGTGGAGGACCTATATCTGCGAAAGAAACAACAGGCAGAGAAAACACTGTAACAGGACCATGTGCAGGTTTTATTGATAAAGAACCAGATCATAGAATAATTTTAAATGGTTTTTTTGAATCTCTGAAACTTGAGGTTAAAAGTAGTGAAGATACAACTTTAGTAATTAGAGGTCCTGGAGGTAGTTGGTGTAATGATGACTTTGAAGGAAAAAATCCAGGAATTATAGGTCAATGGTTTTCAGGTACTTATGAAATTTGGATAGGTTCTTACCAAAGAAATAAATATTATCCTTATGTAATTAAAATTACTCAAGAATAAGAAGCTCATATAAATAAAATATTGTTGTAGGGATGTTCTATGAAACATCCCTACTCTGACATCTGTTCCCTGTTTCCTATTTATGGGAGTTTTGTTGTAGATGGCATAGGATGATGAGGAGTTGCGATCTTTGGTTGTAGTTTTGTTTTGGGTCTTACAAAATAAGAATTTTTTACTATTGGTTGCAATGCAGGTGGAACAGGATGGGGATTTTTGATTATAGGTTGAGGTCGGGGTATAACAGAATTGACTGGTGCAGGCGCCACAGGTTGCATGAGAACATTTGTTAAGACTGGTTG